>JAGWAQ010000112.1 GCA_021296375.1 Alphaproteobacteria bacterium | reverse complement strand
GATTCGCGCCCCGGTTGTTTCGGGTCAATCAAGATGACGTCAAAGCCTGAACGTTGCGCTTCGAGCGCCGCGCATACCCCGACGATACCGCCGCCAATCACCACTACGGATGTACTCATCTCGTGCCCTTCATCGCGTCCATAACATGACCCCCGACATGATCACCAAGGGCGAGGCTGGAGGTCAGCCCCGGGGAATCAATCCCGTAAAGACAGGTCACTCCCTCGGCGCCATGGGTATCCGCGTGATGGATGGTGAAATCCTGAAACACCGAACCATCAGCAACAATTTTTGGCCGCACCCCCGCCCAGGCCGGGGTCAGGTCATCGGGCTCAAGTTCCGGCCAATAGCTGGAAATCGAGGCATGGAATTTCGCCCGATCATCAGGGTTCACTTCATAATCCAACGCATCCACCCACTGAATATCAGGGCCGAACCGCGCGCCGCCGCCGTTGTCCAGGGTCAGGTGAATCCCCAGCCCCCCGCCTGATGGCATGGGGTAAATCAAATGCGAGACCGGCGGCCGTTTCGAGGTCGTGAAATACTGCCGTTTGGCCATGTAATGGGGCGGCACGGCATCAGGGTTGCTGCCATCAATGGCCGAGGCCACCTGACGCGCGCCGTGACCGGCGGTATTGATAATGCGGGCGCAATCAAGGGTCATCACCTCGCCTTGACTGTCGATCTCAACTCGGTAGCCCGCCCCCGCAGCTTCGGCTTTGATGAAACGGCTCAGGTAAGCGATGGTGGCGCCATGATGTTCAGCGTCGCCTGCCAGCGCCAGCATGTAGTTATGGCTGTCGACCACCCCTGTTAACGGGGAGTAGAGCGCGGCGACGGCATTCAGCTTCGGTTCCATCGCCCGCAGCTCATCGCCTTCAACAATGCGCAGCCCCGGGGTGCCGTTGGCATCACCGCTGGATTTGATCGCCTGCAGACGTTCCAGCTGGTCAGGTGAGGTGGCGACGATCAGCTTGCCGTAATTGCGGGTTTCCACCCCGTGGGCGGCGCAAAAATCATACATCATCCGCGCGCCTTTAACGCAGAGTTGCGCTTTCAGGGACCCTTGAGGGTAATACATCCCGGCATGGATGACTTCGGAATTGCGGGATGAGGTTTCCATCCCGAAGCTTTCATTGCTGTCGATCAGCAGAACATCATGCCCTTCCATCGCCAGCCTGCGGGTGATGGCCAGCCCCACGGCACCCCCACCAATCACCAACACCTCTACCGCCATATCTGACATGGTTTACTCCGCTAACGAAAGATGACTGCCGCGATGCCCCAGCACCACTTCCCGCCCCGGTTCAGGGTGGCGAGGGACATTAAAAGCCAGCAGCAGGGAAATCCCCGCCATGGTGGCACCCGAAAGGAACACCAGCGCCGGCGACCACAACCACAACAGCCCAAAGGCCGCGGGCAACACCACCGCGACAATATGATTGATGGTGAAAGACACGCTGGACGTGCCGGCGAAATCCGCCGGATCAGCGATCTTCTGGAAATAGGTTTTGATCGCGATCGCCATGGCAAAGAACATATGGTCAATCAGGTACAGCCCCGCCGCCAGGGTGGCGTCCTGCACAAAGGCATAAGCGACAAACACAAAGATCAACCCGATGTATTCAATGATCAAGGCGGCGCGTTCACCAATGCGGCCGATCAGCCGCCCCACCACCGGCGCCAGCCAGAT
Source organism: Alphaproteobacteria bacterium (assembly GCA_021296375.1). Classification (GTDB taxonomy): domain Bacteria; phylum Pseudomonadota; class Alphaproteobacteria; order Puniceispirillales; family UBA1172; genus JAGWAQ01. The sequence continues at coordinate 3,857 of JAGWAQ010000112.1, read as the reverse complement.
ATTGAACGCGGCATTGGCGAGGAACAAAAGGGAGATCTGGCCAATCGAATAGCCAAATTTTTCCACCATCAAGAAACCCGCAAAGACGACAAAAATCTGCCGCCGCGCCCCGGACATGAAAATCAGCGCGTAATAAAGCCAATAGCGTGACCGCAAGACAATCGACTTGCGCTGGGGGTTGGTCGCCTTGAACAGGGGAAAGCCAAAAAAGCAAAACAGCGCGATCGCAACAGTCACCACCCCGCCAACAAGAAAGATCAACCGATACCCTGCCTCACCCGCCGCGAAAGCGCCACCATTGAACACATCCATCACCGGCATGTTCGGCGACATCAGAAACACGCCCAGGAAGATCGACAGCAAGGTCACCACCTGCGCCAGCGACGCGAAGCCGTAAATTCGCCCCAGCATTTGCGGCGCGGTTTTTTTATCCAGCCACTGCATGGCAAGGGATTGATTGCAGGTCTCGTAATAATGAAACCCCACGGATGCGATGACGGTGGTGATGTATAGCCCCAGCGCCGACGGGAAATACCCCGTCAAGGCGGTCCCGAACCCCAGTAACCCCAGGGTGATCAAGGCCAGCCGTTGTTCATTAAAAACAAACAACAGATAAACCACCAGAAACGACAGGAACCCCGGCACTTCACGCAGGGATTGCAGGATGCCGATCTCACGCCCCGTGAAGGCCGCTTGCTCAACCGTGAAATTATTGATGAGCGTCGTCCAGGTGATGAAACTGATGGGCATGGCGGCGGCCGTCAACATCAGCAGCAGATGCGGCTTGCTTGACCAGTTGTTCAACCAGGGCAGATGTGAATGTTGCTGTAACGCCATTATGACCACCGAAAATCAGGACCGTGATTAGGATCCATAAAACCACGCCATGGGTCTAAACTCCACCTCTCAAGAGATGCTGTCAAGCGCGATAAAACCTGATAAAGTGATCGCCGCATCATTGCCGTATCATTAATGTTATTTTCATGGTTTTTCACGTGTCCCGACGCCCTCTTTCCCACGCCGCCGCTTCCGGCTTCAGTCTGATCGAACTGCTGGTGGCCATCAGCCTCTTGAGCATTGTTCTGCTTGGCGGGTTTACCATTTTCAACACCATTCAGGAAAATTACCTGCGTGAGGCCGGGTCATCAAACCAGGTGCGTGAGGCACGCTCCAACGCCGATACATTGTTCATCACCTTCCATGACAACACCAGTTTTTCCGCCGCCAGCACCACCCAATGGCCTGCTGATGATGGCGCCACCGACGATAATGAAAGCACCTTCAGCCTGGTGCCTCTGTGGGGGACGGCCAATTGGCTTGATGACAACGGCAGTTATTACTGCCGCGTCACTGCCCTTGATGCCGCCGCCGACAGCTTTTCCACCACCAGCAGTTGTTACACCGATCGCGGGGTGACGGAGAGTGATTTGCGCGATGCGCTGATCAAGAAGAATCTGCCCAATGTTATTCTGGTGGGGGGCAGCCACACCTGTATTGTGACCCAAGCGGTGACCAGCAGCGGCACCACCACCTTCACTGTTCTTGATGACAATTGCCTTTCTGACGCCAGCGGCACCACCCTGCCGACGGGGGCCAACGGGGCGGGGGTTATCTTCCCGCGCTTCGCTATGAACGGCGCCCGTAATGTCGAGGTCATGTCGACCTTGTTCTATGACCATGTCGGGGCCAATCGCAGCGGCGCGGGGATCTATTTCGGGCTTGAATCCACCTGGCGTGACAACAGCTCCACCCGCTATACGGTGCGCGGCACCAGCAGTGACAATTTCACCAACAGTTGGGTCAATATCCATGAGTTTAACGAACGCAACACCCTGACGTTAAACAACCCCCGGGGGCAGACCAATATGTCGCTCAAGGTTGAGGTGCTGGATCAGCTCAGCTCAAACGGGCTGTTGTCCCTTAACGCCGGGGGCACCGGCAGTTCCACGTCGAAACATTTTTACAACCGCCCGGCGGATAACATTTCCGCCACCCTAGAAACGCTTTATGTCAACGCCAGCTCGGCGAGTGATACCGTGGATTTACGCTTTACCATCGGGGCCGGGTTCATGGTCTGGAGCCGTGATTTGCGGCTGGTGATCGAATAGCCCTGGCCGGGCTCTGCCCTAGCTGGTTTCCGACCTTAAGGAAAGCATCACCACCTGCTGGCCGGTGATGGCATATTCGCCGCGCATGACCGCCCCTTGCGACAATCGACCGGCGGTAATGACACAGCCCATGACGACGTAATGTTCATACGGCACGCTGTCGTAACTGGTGCGGTAGATGCCGGCGATGATCTTGCTGTCGTTAAGCTGGCTGGTGGCGTTGTCGATTTCCATCCAGCTGACCCGCGCATCTGCCTTGTTCCAGCTTTCCGTCAAATCCAGGAACCCTGAACAATTGCCAAGGTCCTCGATCGCGCTGGTGGTGGCAAGCGCCGCGTCATTGCCTTGCGACCAGCCGACGGGAAGCCCGCCGTTCATCAGCATCTGCGCATGGGTTGTCATGAACACCTGACGGGCATATTCCGACACCAGCGCCCGCGATTGATCACGCTGGACATTGGTGACACTTTCGCGGTTGAAGTTCAGCATCATCGGGATCATGGTGATGATAATGACCGATAAAAACAACACCATCACCAGCGCAAAGCCCGGCTGAGCTTGAGATGGCAAAGATTTATCGTGATCTGCTGAAAGTGACGATTTCATATCGAATTCCAATATGTCTTAATTAGAAGTTCATGATAATATAGCGCAATTCACTTATTGTCACCACAGACCGCATCATGACCCGTCCCGGCTTTACCCTCGTTGAACTAATGATTTACCTGACCATCCTGGGATTGATCTCCATCGGGGTGTTCACGGCCTATAATTTTTTCGTTACCAGCAGTATCGAGGCGCGGTCGGTCGCCGAGCTCCAGCAGGACAGCTCGCTTTCGATCGACCCGGTGCGGAAATCCTTTGCCAATGCCGATAGCGTCACGACCCTGACAAGCGGCGGGCAGGAATGCGCCATCACCACCAATATGGATTCAACGGAACGCACAGGGCTGAGTTTCTCGACCTCCCAGAAACTGACCGTCAATAATTACAAAGGCCCCGGCGGCAACACCCCCCGTACTGTCAGCTTCTGGATGGTGCAGACCGATCAGGCGTCGGCACGGTCCATTATTGGCATGGGGGCGGAAGCCACGGATGAAAAATTCCTCATCTATACCGACAGCAATGGCGGGGTGATCGCCCTTGACAGTCTCGGCAAGCAATTGCGCGGCACCACTGATATTGTCGATGGAAACTGGCACCATGTGATGGTGATTTATGACAGCACGCTGTCCGATAACATGACCCCCCAGACGGTTTCCATGTATATCGACGGCAAGCCGGAAACCCTCACCGCCACCAATAACAACACCGCCAATCTGGATACCGACAACACCTCCAATAACGTCACCATCGGGGGGTATTTGACGGAAAACTCCTTCACCGGTCAGGTGGCGTCGGTGAAGATCTGGCATCGCGCCTTATCCGCCGCTGAAGTCTGGCCGGAAGTGCTGTCGGTCAATGCCTTTAACCGCCAGGGGCTTGAGCTTGAATTAAAGCTTACCGACGCCTTTACCGACACGTCATCCAATGCCCATACCGTCAGCGGTTTTGCCAACCCGATGTACACCACCCTGGTCAATTCCTACGCCCGAAAAACCGCCTATGCTTTTGCCACCAGCGCCAATAATTCGGCCCTTCATACCCTCTGGAAACTCGACAATAACCACAGATCCACCGACCAGAGCCTGAACCGCTGCACCGCAGCCAAAGCCGCCAATCGCTGGACCAAAACATCCGAAAGCCACT
>JAGWAQ010000005.1:24183-38812 GCA_021296375.1 Alphaproteobacteria bacterium | reverse complement strand
GGCCCATCATACCCTCTGGAAACACGACTATATCGACAGATCCAGCGACCAGAGCGTGAACCGCTGCACAGCCGCCAATGCCGCCAATGGCTGGACCAAAACATCCGAAAGCGACTGGCTGCAGACCGGCTCAAGTTTCTTCACGCTGGCTGATGGCGTCTTGTGGATCAACGCTGAAGTGGCCAAGGAAGTGGTGGGGACAACGGTATGGGTGGGGGACAACAGCCTGATCCTGACAGGCAAGGGGCTGGATAACGCCGAGCTGTGCAAGATCGCCCCGAATATCGCCGGGTTTGATACCGGCGGCAGCAATATTGCCGAAGCCGTGGTGCGGATCGATGACACCAGCCTTGAAGCCAATGATGATCTCTATTTCTTTGACGCCACCAAAGCCGGACCGGTGACGGAAACCATCAATGGCGTCAGCAAGACCTATTACTATTACAAAAACATCAAATCCAACGGCAGTGTCATCTGGCCCAACATCACCGCCGAATATGAACCCACCAACGGGATCATGAAAATCTGCACCACCACCGCCAACAACTGCAACAGCCCCGCCACCACCCAGCGAACCCTGGAGAACTGGGAAAAGGTATTTCGCGAGATCACCTATTCCACCTCCAGCCAGACCTATATGCGGGAAAAATCCTTCCTGTTCTCTCTTGGCGGGGCGATTCCATGCAAGATCAGCAATTACATTGCCTGCAAGAACATCAACAACAACGACAATGATGACAATATCTCGACCTGTTACCACTGGTTTGACTTTGTCGATTACGATGACGAAGGGGCGTCCTACAACTGCCATGCCGAAGCTGGCACTGGCGCCAATACCTATGGCCAATGCCTCGCCGATTGGGAAGACGCGCGGGTCGATGCCGGCAGCGACAGCCGCAAACTTTTCGGGCTGGAAGGCTACCTTGCGACCATCACCACCGCTGAAGAAGACACCTGCGCGGTGGAACGTATCGCCGGGTCATTCGGCTGGCTCGGGGGGTCTGACCGTGAATGCGAACGCGACAATTCCTGCGGTGACCCCACCAGCAACACCGACACCTCGGCGGGGCCATACGGCAAATACAATTCCAAGGACACCGCCGGTGAAGGCTACTGGTACTGGGTGACGGGGCCGGAAGGGGAATGGAGTTCTTCTGATACCGGTTATGCTGACCATGACGGCGGCAGCGGCCAAGCGCTTTATTTTGGTCAAGACAGCGGGTCCGGCTTCACCGTCTATAACCCGCCTGATGTCGGGGGGCATGTCATCCCCCCGAGCTTTACCAAATGGGCAAATAATGAACCGAACGATTGGGTCAATTCCGGCGGCGTTTACCCCAAGGAAGATTACGTCCACACCTGGACCAGCGGCAACTGGAACGACTACACCTCCTATTACACCGTGGATGGCATGGTGGTGGAATATGGCGGCATGCCCAACGATGAAAGGCGGGTGCTGACCAAGCAATCCAAGATCAACACTTTTGAGTTTCTGAAGAACTGCAAATAGACCACTGGTCATGCTTAAAGATAAGCGAATCGTGAGAATGCTTGCGTTAGGCGCAAATTCGACTATGATTCGCAGAACAGTGTTTTTATAGGCAGTCGACCATGAGTGATGATAAAACTCGGCAATCCGACCGGTTGGGCAGGTTTATAATGCGCTTGCCGCGTCCCACCACCCCTGAGACCGCCGCCATCAAATCCCGCTTTCAACACGCCAAAACCATGGTCGTCACCCCCAAGCTTGCCGCCGCCAAAGCTGACACTCAGGCCACGCCTGACGTTCAGCCCGCACCTGATGCTCAGGTCGCACTTGACGTTCAGCCCGCACCTGACGTTCAGGCCACGCCTGATGCTCAGGTCGCACTTGACGTTCAGCCCGCGCCTGACGTTCAGGTCGCACCTGACGTTCAGGTCGCGCCTGACGCCAACCCCGAAGCTGATCACAAAAAAGAAGTGATCGACGAGAACGGGTTCCAGATTTACAAAAGCAAAGCGGCGGGCAAATCGACCGCAAAAAAAGCCCCGACAATGGAGATGGAGGACAGCGACAGCATCCCGAAATCCATTGACCCTGTGCCCATGGGGGCGGATGCGATCGAGGAAGCCCTGCGCTTGATCAACGCCGAGGATGACGAGGCCACCAACGCTGCGGGGGACACTGCCACCGAAGACAGCGCTTCGGGGGACACCGCCGCCTTAACCGCCGCCCGTGATGATGATTTTGGGTTTAACCCCGTCGGCATTGCGGATGCGCCCCCGGAGGATACATCACCAGTCACCACGCCTCTTTCTGATGATGAGCTCGACAACATCATCACCCCCGGAATTTTTGGGGCAGACGAGGCCGTGCCCTCCCCTTCGTCAGCGCAGGAAAGCTCTGCGAAAATTGACCGTCAAACGGCGCCGACGGCGCAGGACAAGATCCATAGCTTGCAGGTCGGTCAATCGGTGGCGAGGGCCATCAAAGGGATTGTCAAAACAGAGGTTGACCAGGCCCTCGACCAAATGGCGCGCCAGGCGGTGCGTGACGCGCTCAAGGCCCATCGGGCGTAACCCCTTATCAACAGCCCCCTAGTTATTGAGGGGGAAGTTGAACTGCGCGCCGGAACGGATACCGGTTGGCCAGCGCGTGGTGACGGTCTTCAGGCGGGTGTAGAACCGCACCGCTTCCATCCCGTAGGCGCCATGATCGCCGAACAAAGACCGCTTCCAGCCGCCAAAGGAATGGTAGGCCACCGGCACAGGGATCGGCACATTGACCCCCACCATCCCCACTTCAATCCGGTCAGCGTAAGACCGAGCGGCATCACCATCACGGGTGAAGATCGCCGTGCCATTGCCGTATTCATGGTCATTGACCATCTGAACGGCGGTATCAAAACTGTCGGCACGGACAACGCTCAGCACAGGGCCGAAAATCTCTTCCTTATAGATGGTCATGTCAGGGGTGACGTTATCAAACAGGGAACCGCCAATGTAATAGCCGTTTTCATACCCTTGCAGGTTAAAGCCGCGGCCATCGACCACCAGCTTGGCGCCTTCGTCAACGCCGGCATCAATATAGCCCGACACTTTGTCGAGATGCTGTTTGGTGATGAGTGGCCCCATTTCAGCGTCAGGGTCATCCCAGGGGCCGACCTTCAGGCTGGCGACTTTCGGGGCCAGTTTTTCCACCAGGCGATCGGCGGTCTCCTGACCGACAGGAACAGCAACAGAAATCGCCATGCAGCGTTCGCCAGCGGAACCATACCCCGCCCCCATGAGCGCATCGACCGCCTGATCAAGATCAGCGTCAGGCATGATGACCATGTGGTTTTTCGCGCCGCCCAGCGCCTGAACACGTTTGCCATTGGCGGTGCCCGTCGCATAAACATATTCCGCGATCGGGGTTGACCCCACAAAGCTGACGCCCTTGATGCCGGGATGGGTCAGGATCGCGTCGACGGCATCCTTGCCGCCTTGAACAATATTCATCACGCCTTTTGGCAGACCGGCTTGTTCAAACAGCTCGAGCGCCAGTTGCGGGGCCGCCGGATCACGCTCCGACGGCTTCAGGATAAAGGTGTTGCCACACGCAATGGCCATCGGGAACATCCACATCGGGACCATGGCGGGGAAGTTAAACGGGGTGATCCCGGCCATCACGCCGAGCGGCTGGCGATCGGAGTAACTGTCAATTGCGGGGCCAACATTGCGGGTGTAATCCCCGCGCAGGAGATGCGGAATACCGCAGGCAAATTCCACCACTTCAATGCCGCGAATAACTTCACCGCGGGCATCTTCAAAGGTTTTGCCGTGCTGGCGGGAAACCGCTTCGGCCATGGCGTCGAGATTGGCTTCCAGCAATTCCTTGTACTTGAACATGATCCGCGCGCGCTTCAGGGGCGGGGTATTGGCCCAGCCCGGCAACGCCGCGTTGGCGGCGGCAACAGCCTGGTCAACAATGCCCTTGCCTGACAGCACGACACTGCCGGTTTCTTCACCCGTGGCGGGGTTGAACACAGGCTGGCTGCCCGCGTCACCATCGATATACTCACCATTAATAATGTTCTTGAAGACAGCCATGTTCAGCACTCCTTGATAATCGTCTTATTGTTGTGACGGAAGCGTGGCGTAAAATCAACATATCCCTGCCCATAAGCCATGAAAACTCCCCCTTAAAAATTAACGCCAGCGCATCGTGAGCAGCCCCGGCTTACTCCGTGCTTTCAGGAAGCGGCAAGGCGGTGGTGTATTTGATCTGCTCCATGGCAAAAGATGACGACACATCGGTCAGCTTCACCTTGCTGATGAGGGTTTTGTAAAACGTGTCGTAAGCGCGCATATCCGCCACCACCACCCGCAACAGGTAATCGACATCCCCGCTCATGCGGTAGAATTCCACCACCTCAGGCATGGCCGCCACAACCTCAGCGAAATGCTTCAGCCAGTCGGCGTTATGCTCATTGGTGCGGACCGCGACAAATACCGACAGCCCGGCGCCGATCTTCTCGCCGTTCAGAAGCGCGACGCGGCGACGGATCACCCCTTGTTCCTCAAGCCGCTGGATGCGCCGCCAGCACGGCGTCACCGACAGACCAACACGGCGGGCGACATCCGCCACCGCCAGGCTGGTGTCCTGCTGGATGATGGTCAGGATCGCAATATCCGTGGCATCAAGAGTGATCATGGCGTTCTCCTCCCTTTTGAATGGACGCGGCGCGAAAGAATACCGTCAATATTGAGGAAAATATACCTGAAGGAGGGGCTATTTGAAATTAATTTCTAAAATCTGCAAATTTAAAAAAAATTAAGTAATTATTTTTTAATTTGTGACGCCAGCATGCCGTAAAACCCATGGGCATGCCCCCCTGACGCCAGGAACCGCATGTTCCATCGACGTCGTGCCTCAAGCGCGTGGATAGCCGCCAGACGCCCCATCCCGAAGGCCGGTGTCCGCCGCAACTGATGGGCGGTGATCATCTGGCGATAGCGGCGATCAATGCGGCGGGCAAAAGCCGGGTCCGCCGTCACGGAAGTTGCGGATAAATGCAAGTGATAGGCTGTTGTCATCGCCATGGGGGCGGCGCGTCCAGCCCTCTCCAACAGGGCCATCGCGTGGCGGACATCCTGCCCCGCGCCATCGTCAAACCCGGGCGAGGCGTGGCGATCAACAAGGGGGTGAAAAGACCCCGGCCAATGGCCAAAATCAGCAATGCTCAAGCGGCGCAACCCTTCGCCCAAGGTGATGAGCAGCTCGCCTTCCGCGGTGTTGACCTTGGTCGGGGCAAACGCCAGCCCATGGCGACGCGCCAGCGGCAGCAGCGCGTTAAGATAGCCCTCCCCCCAGGCATCATCAGCATCAAGAAAAGCCAGATAACCTCCGCGGGCAGCGGCGATAGCGCGATTGCGCGCCGCCCCGGGGCCTGTTGCGCGCAAATGTGACCGCGCGATGCGCACCCGTGGCCAGAAATCCCGCGCAAAAGTGTAATCGCCGCCATCATCAGGGGCGATCACCACCTCGAGATCATCAGCCGAAACGCCTTGAGCGGTGATGCTTTTCAGCGCCCGCGGCAGGTGATCATAGGCCCGAAAGGCGGGGATGATGACGCTTATCGCTGTCATGATTGGCCTTTTGCGCAATGAATTTCAGGTAAATTTTTTATTAATAATAACATTATTGTGATTTGCCTGATTTAGGCCGTTTTTCTACCATCTGTTAACCAAATATTAACTTTTATATGAGACTCTAACATCATTGATCCTCCCCAACTGCACCACCTTTTTTAAAGGTGGTGCTTTTTTTTATTGCCGCCAGTATAGTCCCGTTATGACTGACGCGAACGCCCCACAGATTCTCACCCCCCAAGGCTGGTATGATTATCTCCTGCTCGATTCCGGCCGTGGCCGCAAGCTTGAGCAAGTCGGCCCCTACCGTTTTATCCGACCGGAAATGCAGGCGATCTGGTCGCCCGCCCTTGATGACGCCGAATGGCAACAGGCGGATGGTGAGTTCGTGTCAAGCGCGGCGGGCAAAGATCAAGGTGACAGCGACAGCGGCAAATGGCGGCTTAGCCCGAACCTGCCCGAAAGCTGGCCTGTCCGTTACGACGGGCTGACCTTCCATGCCATGCCAACGCCGTTTCGTCACCTCGGGTTTTTCCCCGAACAGTCGGCCCATTGGCAATGGTGCGCGGAACGGATCATCGCCTTCAAAGACGCCCATGGACGGCCGCCGAAAATCCTCAATCTTTTTGGCTATACGGGGGTCGCCAGCCTCCACGCCGCCATCAATGGCGCTGAAGTCACCCATGTCGACAGCTCGAAAAAAGCGGTTGCCCAGGCGTTTGCCAACCGTGATCTGGCGGGGCTTTCCGATGCGCCGATCCGCTTCATCACCGAAGACGCCCGCAGTTTCGTCAAGCGTGAGGCGCGGCGCGAGAATTATTATGATGGCGTCATCCTTGACCCGCCGAAATATGGCCGCGGGGTGAAAGGTGAAGTCTGGCGCATGGAAGAGGATATCGCCCCGTTGCTGGAGGATATTTCGGCCATCCTGTCCGGCCACGCCAGCTTCGTGGTGTTGACATCTTACGCCATCCGCTCAAGCTTTTTGAGCCTTCATGGTGTCGTTGATCAGGTGTTCAGCCGCCACGGCGGGATGGTGCATTCCGGGGAATTGGCGGCTGAAGAAACCTCCGCCCGTGGCTACCGCATCGGCCAGGCGATTTTTGCCCGCTGGGCCGCGACTTAACCCCCGCCTATTGCGGCTGATGCCGCCAATATTCCCCGCCTACTGCGGCTGATGCCGCAAATATTCATAAAGCGCGACGCCGGTGGCCACCGCCAGGTTGAGGCTGTCGGACCGCCCCAGCATCGGCATGCGGATCAATTGCGTCGCCGCGGCCATCAACCCGTCGGTCAGCCCGGCTTGCTCATTGCCCATCAGAAGCATCATCGGCCCTTGCCAGTGCGGCGTGCGGTAATCGACGGACGCCGGCAATGCTGTGCCAAGAATCTCGCCCTTGTAGCTGGCGGCACGAGCGGTAAATTCCGCTTCCGTCATCTGCGCCATGGGGATATTGAACATCGCCCCCATCGACGCCCGCACCGCTTCAACCGAAAACCCGTCGCAGCATTCCCCCACCAGCATCACGCCGCGCGCCCCGACGGCATCGGCCGTGCGCAGGATCGTCCCCAGATTGCCGGGGTCACGGACACGGTCCAGCACCACCCAGACGCCATCATCTGCGGTGAACGCTTGCTCGGCATCGCTCCAGCGCTCATCAAAACTGGCCATCACCATCTGGGGGTTGTCCTTGCGGCTGATCTTCGCCAGCACGGCGGCGGACACCATGATGATATCAGCACCACTGGCCTCTGCCTGGCGGATCAGGCGCTTGACCATGGGGTCATCCTCACGCCCTTCAAGGAAGACCAGCGTATCCGGCGCCCAGCCCAGCTCCAGCGCTTCCGTCACGATGCGTGTGCCTTCCGCCAGAAACTGCCCCGACTGGCGGCGACGTTTGCGGTCATGCAGGGCGCGCAGGGATTTGATGACAGGATTGGTCAGGCTGTTGATGTGACGCATGAAAACTCCATTGAACGGGGTGATCATAACAGAATTCCCGCAACCCTGAAGGGCGGAGTTGATGTCATCCTACCACGATGGAGGTTTGATGATATTGATGGCGGGAAGCTTGTCGGGAAATTGGGCGTTTTTCAGATGTTTTGGCCTTATTTCAAGATGATGGTCAGCAAGGTCACGCAACTCCTTGCAGGCTTTTCTTCGCGGACCCGGAGTAATGAGGTTAACTTCTTTTTGAGGGAATTCCTGCTTCACCAACCGCATGCCTTCCTTGAGGTCAGGGTCTTGCGAAACAACAAATGCGACATCATAAACATCTGTCCAGGCATCGTTCAAAAGATTTGTGGCCAAATTAACATCGGACCCTTTTTCCTCAACCTTCATCACCTCTACCACAGCAAAAGGATCGGACCACAGGCGCATCTCAACTTTTCGCTTTGTAAAATCCCCCTGAACAAGATGAACATTATTCAATGTTTTTATAGCGCGTAAATACACACCCTGACGATCAGGGGCAGAAGGGTCATCAGGCAAGGATTTGACGTTGGCGTAATAATAATTGATATGATCTATCTTATACTTTGCATCGAGAAGGTTAGAAAAAAGCTGATTCAAGTCTAACCATTTGAACGCGGATTTCCTCAAACATCTGTAATAAAGATTAAGACCATCAACATAGATGGACGTTCTCATAACAGTATCCCAAGAATGGCAAAGGCTTCCAAATGGCAAAGACTCCCGAAGGAGCCTTTGCGGCCCAAGGCCAAGCCAAGGGTGGTGTCAATTCTTAAAATACTAGAGAGGTTTTCCCCTGTAAACGTCCAAATCCCTATCCTAAAGCATAGTTTGTCAGCCTTTCAGGTGTGGTCTTGCCCCACCTCCCCCATGGCGATTACAGAACATGCATTATAAATAAAACGCCAAAACTGATACAAATTTTGCTGGATGCGCAGTATAATTTCATTATAACGTCACTACGTTAAACCAAGAGACCTATTCCATGGATGACAATCGGATCAAAATTTTATTGTCTTCACGAGACGACAATGAGGTTTTCAAAGTCGGTTTCCTGATGATTCCGAATTTTTCGATGCTTGCTTTTGCGTCAGCGATCGAGCCTCTGCGTTCCGCCAACCGGATGAGTGACCGCAAGCTGTTTGAATGGGTCATCGCGTCGGAAAATGGCGAAAGCGTCATGGCCAGCAATGGGGTCGAGGTGGCCGCCAACGGTGATCTTGCCGATTTGTCGAATTGCCGCATGGTGTTTGCCTGCGGGGGGCTGGATATCCAGAAGCATATCAGCAAGGAATTGATCAACGCCATTCGCCATGTTGAGCGGCGCGGCGCGGCCCTTGGGGCGATTTGCACCGGCACTTATCTGCTGGCGGCAGGCGGCATGCTGAAAGATCGCCGCTGCACCATCCATTGGGAAAACCATGACGGGCTGGTGGAAGAATTCCCCGACCTTGACGTGACCGATGATTTGTTTGAAATCGACGGCGATCGCGTCACCTGTTCCGGCGGCACGGCCTCGCTGGACATGATGCTGCACCTGATCGCCCAGGCCCATGGCTCAAGCCTTGCGACGGCGGTGTCGGAGCAGTTTATTCATGATCGCATTCGGGATTCCCATGACCGCCAGCGGATGGAATTGCGGTCACGTCTCGGGGTCAGTCACCCGAAGCTCCTGTCGGTGGTGGCGGAAATGGAAGCCAACCTTGAAGACCCCCTGCAGCAGACCGAAATCGCGCGCCGCACGGCGCTCTCAACACGCCAGCTGGAACGCCTGTTCCGGAAATATCTGCACACCACGCCGACGCGCTATTACCTGAATTTGCGGATCGCCCGGGCGCGGCATCTGTTGCGTCAGACCAGCATGTCGATCTTGTCAGTAGCGCTGGCCTGCGGCTTTGTTTCCGCCTCCCATTTCTCGAAATGCTACCGCGAAACCTATGGCCGCACCCCGCGCGCTGAACGGGCGGTGGACTAAATATTACGTCTGGGCTTTGCCCGCTTCCGACATAATGGCGGTGACCATCGCCGCCAGGCCATTCTTGCGCGTCGGGGAGAGATGCTCATCAAGCCCGATCTTGTTCAGAAACTCCGGCGGCGTGGCCAGAATATCGGCCGCGCTCTGGCCGGAATAAACCCGCATCATGACCGCGATCAGCCCCTGAACAATGGCGGCGTCACTGGCGGCATGGAAGGTCAAGGTCTCGCCCTCCGTCTCCGTGGCGAAATGCACCACCGACTGGCACCCCATCAAGCGGAACTCATCGGTCTTGTAGCGCTCATCGAGCGGCGGCAATTTGCGCCCGAGGTCGATGAGATGCTGGTAACGGTCTTCCCAGTCATCAAAAAAAGCAAATTCATCAACGATCTCGTCAGCCTGATGAGCGGCAGTGGTCATATCATCCTCACACGCGGGGCAAATCTATCCATGATTCAAATCTAGCCATGATTTAGGTCTTGGATTCAAATCTATCCATGATTTAGGTCTTGTTGCGGCGCTTGCCAAGTATATCGAGCAATTCCAGTGCCGCCTGGGCGATCATTGTTCCGGCAGGGAAAACCGCCGCCACCCCGTGGCTTTCCAGCACCGGCACATCCCCGGGGGGGATAATGCCGCCCACAATCACCTCAATATCCTTGTGGCCAAGGGCATCAAGTGCTGATTTCAGCTCCGGCACCTGGGTCAGATGCCCCGCCGCCAGCGACGACAGCCCCACCACATCCACCGCACGGTCAATGGCCATTTCGGCCGCTTCCCCGGCGGTCTGGAACAACGGCCCCGTGACGACATCAAACCCGGCATCGGCAAAAGCGGAAGCCACGACTTTCTGGCCACGGTCATGGCCATCCTGCCCCAGCTTGGCGATCAGGATACGTGGCGGGCGGCCATGGTCATCGGCAAATGCGGTGATCCGTTCGGCCAGCAGGTCAAGCTCTTCCAGCCCTTGCATTTCCTGCTTCCAGACACCGCGAACGCCACGAATTTCAGCGACATGGCGGTTGAACACCCGTTCCATGGCATCCGACATTTCCCCCACGGTGGCGCCAGCGCGCGCGGCCTGAACCGCCGCGTCGAGCAAATTGCGCTGGCCCATGGCGGCGTCGGCCAATTGCCCGAGGGTGGTTTCCACCTCATGGTCATTGCGTTCACGCTTGAGCTTGGCGAGTTTGGCTTTTTGTTGCGCCAGCACATCGGCGTTATTGATGCGGAGAATTTCCACCTCTTCGGTGCCTTCGGCAAGATCAGGGGGAAAGATATTGACGCCGGTGATGCGCTTGCGTCCGGCGTCGATCTGCGCCTGGGTGCGTGTTGCCGCCTCTTCGATCCGTTGCTTGGGCAGACCGTTGTTGATGGCTTTTGCCATGCCCCCCAGCGCATCAATCTCGGCGATATGATGGCGGGCGCGAGCGACGAGATCACGCGTCAATTGCTCCACCATGGCGGAGCCGCCCCATGGGTCGATCACCTGGGCGGCTTTGGCTTCCAGCGCAAGGTGCAACTGGGTGTTGCGGGCAATGCGGGCGGAGTAATCCGTCGGCAGGCCAAGCGCTTCATCAAGGGCATTGGTATGCAGGGACTGGGTTTGCCCCCCGACCGCCGCGCTGGCCTCAACCAGGGTGCGCATGACATTGTTGTAGACATCCTTGGCGGCCAGCGACCAGCCGGAGGTCTGGCAATGCGTCCGCAGCATCAGCGCTTTCGGGGAGGTGATGCCAAATTCTGTTTTCAGCAAATCCGCCCACAGGTAACGGGCGGCGCGCAGCTTCGCCACTTCCACCAGATACGGCATGCCAATGGCGAAGAAAAACGACAATCGCGGAATGAAAGCGTCAGGCTCAAGCCCTGCCGCGATCCCCGTTCGGATATACTCAACCCCATCGGCAAGCGTATAGGCCAGCTCAAGGTCCGCCGTCGCCCCGGCTTCCTGCATGTGATAGCCGGAGATCGAGATCGAATTGAATTTCGGCATATGGTCCGCGGTATAGGCGAAAATATCCGACACCACCCGCAGGGATGGCCGCGGCGGGTAGATATAGGTGTTGCGCACCATGAATTCTTTCAGAATATCGTTCTGGATGGTGCCGGTGAGTTTTTCAGGCAACACCCCCTGCTCTTCGGCGGCGGCAATATAAAGCGCCATGATCGGCAGCACCGCGCCGTTCATCGTCATGGAAACGCTCATCTTGTCGAGCGGAATGCCCTTGAACAATTGCCGCATGTCCAGAATTGAATCAATAGCGACCCCCGCCATCCCGACATCACCCGCAACACGCGGATTATCGCTGTCATAGCCGCGATGGGTGGCAAGGTCGAAAGCCACCGACAAGCCCATCTGCCCCGCCGACAGATTGCGGCGGTAAAAGGCGTTCGATTCTTCGGCGGTGGAAAACCCGGCGTATTGGCGAATGGTCCATGGCCGGGTGGGGTACATGGTGGGGTAAGGCCCGCGGATAAACGGCGCGATCCCCGGCAGGCCCGACGCATCCGCCGTCATCCCCGCGGCGGGCAGATAAGCCGCAAGCTCAATGCCTTCCGCGGTGGTGATATAATCAGACGGCGCGGCGTCACCTGTGGTAGCGGCGGCGTCATGAAACGGCAGTTTGGTGTAATCAGGAATACGGCTCATGACGTGACTCCCTGGCCTGTTGTATTGCGATCAGGCGGGGTGCCGCCAGAGGCATCCATCAGGCTTTCAAGAATGGCGCGGAACACCGCGTGCATATCGGCGTCTTGATCCGCCGCAAAGATCGCCGCCGGCAAGACCGCGGCAATGCCCTCCAGCTCATCATCATCAATCTGTTCATCATCACCGCCCAGCACCAGCACATCAGGACGGGCGGAGGCAATGATCGAACGCGCGTCGGCGGCATCCCTTGCGGTCATCACCGCGCCATCAATCCCGACGGCATTAAACCAGCGGCTGGCGGAGGCGGCAGACCCACCATTGCCCCCGACATCCACCATCAGGCAGCGCGGCATCGCCTCCTGAAATTCAAGCCGCAGGCCTTCCCATGGCGCCGCCGGTCGGCGGGGGCCGCCGCGCAGGCCAGACCGGCCATTAAGGCAATTGATGGCCGTGCCGCTGATGGCCGTGCCGCCGGTCTCCACCACCCCGCGCAGGGGGTGGATGGTGACGCCAAGCAACGCCTCTTCCCCTTGATTGACCCGCGCCTTGCGGTCGGCATCAGCGGCGTCAGCCCAGCCCGCCAGCATGCCGTTGTCCAAAGCCGCGAAGATCCCGCCCTGCTCTTCAATCTGCTGGAACAGCCGCCATGCCGCTTGCGCCAGGTCATGGGTCGCGGCATCCAGATAATAAGACCCCTGGGCAGGGTCGGCGACATGGCTCAATTGCGCTTCATCCGCCAGCACATGATGGGCATTCCGCGCCACCCGCCGTGACATGGCGGTGGACCCCAACAGCCAGTCATGGGGCAAGCAGGTGATCTGGCCAAGCCCGGACAAACCCATCGCCAGCATGGCGGTGCCGTTGCGCAATATATTGGTGTCACGGTCAAGCCCGCTCATCATCCGCTCGGAGGTGACCCCCCGCATGCGGCGCGACAGCTCATCACTGCGCAGCCCAAGGCTCTGGTAAAGGCGATCCATCACCACTCTTGCGGCGCGCGCTTTGGTGATACTGCCGTATAAATCCGCATCCATTGCGATGTTGATTTCGATCCTGGCGGCGGCATCTTCAACCTGTTGGCCCGATGCCTCCATCATCCGCATCAGCGCCACCATATGGGAAAGACTGGCCGCCAGCTCCTGCGCTGAAGTCAGGCCAAAACTGTGCAGGCGCATCCCCCCAAGGGTGAACAGCCCCAGCTCCGGCCATTCCGCCGCAACCGGCATCAGCTCATCAATCCAGACCTGCATTTTGGCTTGCGCCACTGCCGCCACACTCCGCCCGGTCAGCACATCACCAATGACATCGATCCCGAGATGACCGCGCGCCTGCGCCGCGGGTGTGTTTTGATTGGCCCAAATGGTGGTCAGGGCATGGGCGGCATCACCGGGGTTTTCCGCCGCGTCAAAGCTGATGGAAATGGCATCCGCCATGACGCCATCCATGGCGTCGGGCAAAATATAGGGGTTTTGATCAGCGGTGATGATCAGCCGTTCCGTGCCGCCTTCGACCTCATCAAGGATGGCGCGGTTCAGGACAGCGGCATCGGCTTCAGGCTCAAGGTATTGCGCGATCACCCAGCGGCGGGCGCCTTGCGCGGACAGCGCGTCGCTCATCCCCTCCACGCGGTCAGCGGCGGTGAATAACGCCCCGTGGGTGATGCCATCTTCATTGCGATGATCAAGCGCGGACAACGGCTGACCTTTCAGGGTCTTTTCCGCAAGCTTCTGCCATTCCTCAAGCGAAGCGGAACTGGCGTCGATATGAGGGGGGCGTGACGTTGTCATGATATTCTCCTTATATCTATCTAGCCGAACTCACCGCCAAAACGCAAGGTATCCCTGCCGTTGCAACAAACCGCCCGCGCTTCCGAATTGCACATGAAGGCCAGAAATGGCATGGTCACCCCAAGGACATGCCGCCTTGATGCGCGGCCGCCACCACAGAGGATGTTTCCGTGCGCAAAACCGACACGCTGATCTTGTTTGCCATTGCCGCCCTTGCGCTGGTCAGGCTGGTGGCGATTGCGATCACCCCCCTTGGCCTTGATGTCGAGGAGGCCCAATACTGGCTGTGGAGCACAACCCCTGACGCCGGCTATTTCACCAAACCGCCGATGATCGCCTGGGTGATCGGCGCAGGCACGGCGATCTTCGGCGACAGCAGTTTCGGGGTGCGCGCGCTTGCCCCGATTATTCAGGCCATCTCCACCCTGTTGATCTGGCGATTGACGCGCGATGCCTTCACCCCTCAAGCCGGACGATGGGCGGCGGTGATCTGGATGACCCTGCCGGCAGGCGCGCTCGGGGGCTTCATCATCTCCACCGACAGCCCGATGATCCTGTTTATGCTCTCCGCCCTCGTGGTGCTGGCGCCACTCGCCAGACAGCAACGCTTATCCCCCATGGCCTGCCTG
>JAGWAQ010000005.1:0-24134 GCA_021296375.1 Alphaproteobacteria bacterium | reverse complement strand
TGATCTGGTGGCTGGTTCAAGGGCGGCGTCATCACCTGATCGGGATCAGGCATCTTGGCCTCTACCTGATGGGGGCGCTGGTCAGCTTGGCGCCCAACCTCATCTGGAACCTCAACAACGGCTTTGTCACCGCCCGCCACCTGAGCCACAACGCCAATCTTGATGAGCCGCACTACAGCATCACCGGCAGTCTTGAATTTCTGCTGGCACAAGGCGGGATTGTTGGCCCTCTGGTGCTGGTCGTGATGATCGCGGTGATGGTGCAGCAACGTCGGCATCCTTCGGCGCCATTCTGGATCGCGCTGTTCATCCCTGCCATCAGCGTCATTACCGTTCAGGGGTTTTTCTCCGATGCCAATGCCAATTGGGCGATCGCCTCATGGCCGCCGGCGGTGGTGCTGACGGCGGGGCTGCTGGCGGCAATGGCCACGCGCTGGCGGCAGGTGATGACCGCGGGTATTGCCATCAACACAGGATTGATGCTGGTGGTGCTGGTCGCCAGTATGATGGGCAGCCTCGGGCCTCTTACCCCGGCTTCCGACCCGTTCCGGCGGTTGCGCCATTGGGATGCCCATGCCGCGGATCTGATGGCATTCGCATCCGCCCATACCGCCACCACCATCGTCACGGAACGTCGCGGCACCGCCGCCAAGCTGATCTGGGAAACGCGCCATTACGGCATGACAATTGAACTCGTTGATGCCAATGGCATTGCGGAGAATCATTTTGAGCAACGCCACCCCTGGCGTCCATCCTCGCGCGCGATTGTTCTTGTTAATGAGGAGAGCTTGCCGTCCCCTCTTGACGGGGTGACATGGGCAGGGGTGATGGCGGCGTCGGACCACCGCATCAGCAGCAAACGCAGTCGCGCCTTGCGCTTTCATCTCGGTCGTGAGGCGGAATAGGGGCTGAGGATTGCGTCAGGTTTTGCTGGCCGCGATCACCGCCTTGAATGCCGACAAGGTTTCCTGCGAGACGTGATGCTCAAGCCCTTCGGCATCGGCTTCCGCCACTTCAGGGCTGACCCCGATGGCAATAAGAAAATCCCGCACAACGGCATGACGTTTGGCGCAAGTCACCGCCAATTCCCGCCCGGCATCGGTCAGAAAAATTGACCGGTACGGCTGGGTTTCCACCAGCCCTTCTCGCACCAGGCGCTGAACCGTGGCGTTCACCGTCGGGGCCGTGACGCCAAACCGCGCGGCCAGATCAACCGCCCGCGCCTCACCTGTTTCGGCAATAAGATCGGCGATCATCTCAACGTAATCATCCGCCACCTCGCTTTGATGGGCGCGCCGAATGCGCTCAAAACGAAGAGCGATATCCTGTGGATCTGATGATGCAGAAGCCATGAAATGACGTCCTTTTCCAAAAATCTTCAACATTTTTAGAATCTTTCAGTTTTTTAGGCAAATCAAAAAAGTTAGCTGAGGCAAATATTATTTTATCGCTTTATAGAGAATTGATCTTGCCCGCCGTCAGGGTAGGATGCTGGGGTATGACGTCGGCGCAGGGAAAACGGTGTCGCCACCACCACGCGCCCCATGAACCCGTCGTGCCATTAACCATCCGTGAAAGGCCGGGCAGATGACCAAAACTGAACTTGAAGCGGCGGCATTTCGCCGTCTTGTTGCGCATCTTCAGGACCGAACTGATGTTCAGAACATCGACATGATGAACCTGACGGGGTTCTGCCGCAATTGCCTGTCGCGCTGGTACAAGGAAGCGGCCGAAGACGCCGGGGTTGATCTTGATCAGGATGCCGCCCGCGAAATCGTCTACGGCATGCCCTATGCCGAATGGAAGGCCAAACACCAGACCGAGGCGACGCCGGAACAACTGGCCAAGCTGAAAACGTCACATTAATCCGCTTATCCCTGAAAACCCCAACCGTGAGGACACCCCATGGCCCCTTCTGACCAAATCCGCACCGGCGCCCTGCCCGCGCCTGAAATGCTGCGCCAGTATGTTGACCGCATCGAACGCCTTGAAGAAGAAAAACAAGCGTTGATGGCTGATATCCGCGAAGTCTACAGCGAAGCCAAAGGCCATGGATTGAACCCGAAAATCATGCGGCAGGTGATCAAACTGCGTGGCCTCGACAAGCAGGACCTGCAGGAACTTGATGCCGAAATCGAAGTCTACCGTTCCGCCCTTGGCATGATCTGAGGCGCAGGCAAACCATGACCCCTTTCGCCAGCCGTTTGATCGACATGACCCGCGCCCGCGGCAACCCGCTATGTGCCGGTATTGACCCCCATCTGGGGATGATCCCGAAACTGTTCCAGCGCGGGGATATGGCGGCGACCGCCCCCGCCACGGTCGAGGCGGTGCGGGATTTCAGCTTTGAGCTGTTGCGGCGACTGGTCGGCAAGGTCCCCGTCATCAAGCCGCAATCGGCGATGTTTGAACGTCTTGGCCCCCAGGGCATGGTGCTGATGGCAGAGCTTTGCCGCGAAGCCCAGGCGGAAGGGCTGCTGGTCATTATGGACGCCAAGCGCGGCGACATCGGCTCGACCTCCACCGCCTATGCCCATGGGTTTCTAGGGCATGACGCCGGGTTCCCGTCGGATGCCTTGACCGTCAATCCGTTTTTGGGGATCGACACCCTCGCCCCGTTTATTGAGGTCGCGGAAGCCACCTCGTCAGGGCTGTTTGTGCTGGTGCGCACCAGCAACCCCGGGTCTGCTGATATTCAGGGCATCACCGCTGAAGATGGCCGCCCTGTTTACCACCATCTGGCGGATCAATTGCGGCCACTGGTGGAAGCGGCGGAAACCGATTGCGGGTTTTCCAGCATCGGCATTGTCGCTGGCGCCACCTACCCTGAAGAAGCGGCGGAATTGCGGCGGCTGTTGCCGTCAGCCCTGTTCCTAGTGCCGGGATTTGGCGCCCAGGGCGGCGGGCGTGACGAAGCTTTTGCCGGTTTTGTGGATGGTCCTGAAGGCCCCGAAGGGGGAGTGGTCAACGCCTCGCGCGGGATCAGCTTTCCCGCCGATGCCGCCGATGCCAGCACTGAAGCCAGCTGGCGGCAAGCTATTGACGCCGCGCTTGATGCCGCCATCACCACCCTGACCCGTCGCTAGGCGTATTCTGTTCAGGCGATCATCCTGTTCGATAAAGCGACCTATTCGATAAACCGAATGCCCTGGACCTGCGCTTCGGCGCGGGTGGTGGTGTCATCGGTATCCGTGCCGATCCCGATATAGACCGGTGATGCCGGTTCATGCCCGAAAGCCTTGATGAAATCAGCCCGCAGATCGACCTCTTCCGTCAACCATTGGCCCGACGGGTCCCGGGGGGTGCGCTGAAAGATAAACGCCCCGTAACTGCCGGCATAAGGGTTTTCGGTCATCGCCCCTTTTGCCGCGCCGCCGCCCCAGACATAGGTCAGGACCCGCCCCGGGGTGTCCTTGCCCTTTAAGGCCTCGACCGCCGCGCGTTTGAGTTTTTCGCCAAAGCTGGCGTGTTCCGGCTGATAGGGGAAGGCGACATAGATCGCCAGGCTGCGGTCATCGCCGCCTTCGCGCGTCAGGTCAGTGTCGATCACCTTCGTGTCCACCCGCCATTGCCAGGTGAGCTTCGGGCGTTTCTTGAGGTCATTGGTGACGTTCAAAAACGCGATGGACACCGTGGATTGCGAGACCACACGAACGCCATCAACCCGGCCATGTTCAGCGTTGATCGCCGAAAACAAGTTGGGGGATTTGTCATCAAAGGTGATCTCATCCCATCCGGCTTTCTTCAGCTCGTCATCAAGATCAGCCCTGGCGGGGGAGGACAACGCGGCAACAGCGCACGCCACCATCACCACCGCCAGAATCACCCGCAGGAACATGGCGGCGGAGATGGCGGCGGGCATGCCAGAGCTTATGCCCGAAGTAATACCAGAGCTAATGCCAGAAGTAATTCTGGAGGGAATATGAATTGCAGAACGCAAGGCGAAAGGCGGTGATGTTTTCCAGGTCATGACCCTACTATAGGGCCAAAAATAAAATTGATAAACCATCCTTATGCTTAAGAATTTATTAACTATTTTGAAATATGATGGTCGAAAGCTCAGGGCAATTAAGCCTATTGAGCAGACCAATTTTGATTCACCACCCCGTCGTTATCGGCGGCATTTAATAAAGGGCTAACGGTATGTCAAGCTCATCCGATATGTCTTCATCACCTGACGGTAAGAACCGGGCACCTGACGAAAAGAACAGGGCGCAGGGAAAGGTCAAGTGGTTTAGCGAGAAACGCGGCTATGGTTTTATTCAGATCGATGATGAAGAGGTGTTTATCCATCGCTCCACCCTGATCGCGTTCGGGATTGCCAAACTTCAAAACGAGGATGTGGTGACGGTCTCTCTTACCAAGTCGGAACGGGGGCAGATCGTCGACACGCTCTATGGGGTGGAACGCCCGCCGATCCCGCCTGAACTGATGGCCGATACGCCTGATGAAGGTGAGGTTGTTGCTGAGGTGAAATTCTTTAACAACCACAAAGGCTATGGCTTTATCGTCACCGATGAGGAAGAGGAGGATATTTTTGTCCATTTCCGGATATTGGAGCAAAACGGGTTTTCCATGCTTGAACAGGGGCAAAAGCTGCTGGTGCGGCTGGAGGACTCCGACCGCGGCAAACAGGTGGTGACCATCCGTCTTTACACGGGGGATATCGTCGTTGCCGCCGCCACTGAACCCGCCAATGGCAATTACTAACAGCAATTGTTGGCGTCAATTGCTGGCGCCAATTGCTGGGGCCAATTATTGGCTTCAATTATCGGCACTCATCTCCGCCCGAGTTTGATCATTCCCGAATTTCCATAAAGCCGGATTTCTAAAAGATAGACGCCGCCCCCTCAATCTGGGTAGGATAGGGTTTATATTACGGGACGCTGTTATGAACTCGCGCTGGCTCATCATTCTTTTTTCCGCATCAGCTCTGGTGACCATCAGTCTTGGCATTCGCCAATCCATGGGGTTGTTCCTTGGCCCCATCACCGTTGATCTCGGCTCCGGGCGGGAATTGTTTTCCTTTGCTGTCGCCATCCAGAATCTGCTGTGGGGGATCTCCTCGCCTTTCTTTGGCATGCTGGCGGATCGGATTGGCGGCTGGCGCGTCGCCTCATTGGGGGGGCTGCTTTACGCCCTTGGCCTGCTCATCATGTCGGGCATCGTCACCCCTGAAGCCATGCTGGTGGGCAATTTCCTCGTCGGGGTTGGGCTGGGCAGTGCGGGCATGGCGGTTGCCCTCGGGGCGGTCAGCCGCGCGGTTCCCGACAGCAAGCGTCCGCTCGCCCTCGGGGTCGTGACGTCATTGGGGTCATTCGGGCAATTTGCCCTCGTACCGATCACGCAACTGCTGATTCTCGATTACGGCTGGCAGATGGCCAAGATGTCGATGTCGGTGGTGGCCGCCACCATGATCGCCATCGGCTATGGCCTGCGCGGGGCCGAAGCCACCACCGCGCAAGTCGCCGAATCCAGCCTTGGCAAAACCATTCGCCATGCCTTTTCCTCACGGGATTACATTTTGCTGACGGCGGGGTTCTTTGTCTGCGGGCTGCATCTGGTCTTCATCACCACCCATTTGCCGGTCTATTTGCGCGACAACAATATTGACCCTGCCATTGGCTCTTGGGCCTTGTCGCTGATCGGCTTGTTCAATATTGCCGGCGCCTTGTTCTTTGGCTGGATCGGCGGGGTGACATCAAAACGCGTGCCACTGGCGCTGATTTACCTGGCCCGCACCCTCATTATCGCGGCCTTCATCACCTTCCCTGTATCGGGCACCTCGGCGTTGATTTTTGGCGCCGCCATGGGGTTTGTCTGGCTCGGGACGATACCGCTGACCAGCGGGTTGATCGTGACGTTCTTCGGGCCACGCTACCTTGCCACGCTTTACGGGTTTGTCTTCCTGTCGCATCAGGTGGGGTCATTCATGGGGGCATGGCTCGGCGGACGTCTCTATGACATCCTGGGCAATTATGACGTGATGTGGGCGCTCAATCTGGGGGCGGGGCTATTGGCCTTTATCCTGCATATGCTGATCCGCGAAAAACCCATCCCCATGGATAGTGCCGCGCAACGCGCCTGATCTACTCCTGCATCCCGAGCCAGCGTTCGGCATCAAGCGCCGCCATGCAGCCCATGCCCGCCGCCGTCACCGCCTGGCGATAGACTTTGTCAACGCAGTCCCCGGCGGCGAACACCCCGTCCACTGACGTGCGGGTGGTGCCTGCTTCCGCCATGATGTAGCCTTCGTCATCCATCGACACGGCCCCTTTGAAGGACCCTGTCGCCGGGTCATGGCCGATCGCCACGAACATGCCGTCAGCGGCGATCTCGACGCTCTCCTCGCCAGTGGTGGAAGCCAGGCGAATCCCCGTAACGCCGCCGCCCATGCCTTCATCACCCAGCACTTCGTCAACCTGACGGTTCCACATGACGGTGATGTTTTCGGTTTTCATCAGGCGGTCCTGCATGATTTGTTCGGCGCGCAAGCTGTCGCGGCGGTGAATCAACGTCACGGATTTGCAAATATTGGCAAGATAGAGCGCCTCTTCGACCGCGGTATTGCCGCCGCCGACCACCGCCACGTCTTTGTCGCGGTAGAAAAACCCGTCGCAAGTGGCGCAAGCCGACACGCCGCGACCATTGAAGGTGGTTTCGCTTTCAAGCCCCAGCCAGCGGGCTTGCGCGCCGGTGGCGATGATGACGGTTTTGGTTTTGATTTGCGCCCCGCTGTCACAGGTGAGGGTGAAGGGGCGGGCGCTGAAATCAACACTGGTGACAAGGTCATATTCGATCCGCGCGCCGACATTTTCGGCCTGCTGTTGCATTTCCTGCATCAACCACGGGCCTTGCACGACATCAGCAAAACCGGGGTAGTTTTCCACATCAGTGGTGATGGTCAATTGCCCCCCCGGCTGCAGCCCCGCCAGCACCAAAGGGTTCATGTTGGCGCGGGCGGCGTAAATCGCAGCGGTCAGGCCAGCGGCACCAGTGCCAATAATGACGACGTTTTCAATTTGATCAGACATAGCGGTTCTCATTCACAGGGTCAGGACAGTTCAGGTCGATTGCGGAAATAGTCAAGCGCCTCTGGGTTGGCGAGGGCTTCGGTGTTTTTCACCTGCCGTCCATCGACCACATCGCGGACAGCAAGTTCAGTGATTTTCCCCGATCGCGTGCGGGGGATATCCGCCACATCCAGGATAACTTGCGGGACATGGCGGGGGGTGGCGCCCTTGCGGATCGCCTGGGCGATCGCGGTCTTCAGCGCATCGGTCAGGGCCTGGCCTTCGGCCATACGGACAAACAGGATAACGCGAACATCACTGGCGCCATCTTCCGTGATGGTCTGGCCGATCACCAGCGCTTCCGCCACCTCATCAAAGGCCTCAACCTGACGGTAAATTTCCGCCGTGCCAATGCGGACACCGCCGGGGTTCAGGGTGGCGTCGGACCGGCCATGGATAATAATGCCGTCATGTTCCGTCAGGGTTGCCCAGTCGCCATGACGCCAGATGCCCGGGAAATGCTCAAAATACGCGGCGCGGTATTTGCGGCCATCGTCATCCCCCCAAAACCCGATGGGCATCGACGGGAAAGGTTTTGTGCAGACCAGCTCGCCTTGTTCACCGCGGATCGGCTGGCCATCATCATCCCAGACATCCACCGCCATGCCCAGCCCCCGGGCCTGAATTTCACCGCCATAGACCGGCTTGACAGGACAGCCCAGCACAAAGCAGGACACAATATCCGTGCCGCCGGAAATACTGGCCAGCTGCAGGTCGGTTTTGATCGCGTCATAGATAAAGGCAAAGCCGTCGGTCGACAGCGGCGAGCCCGTCGAGCAAATCTGCTTGAGATGGGCAAGGTCAACCGCATCCCCGGGGCGGTAGCCCGATTTCCGCACCGCGTCGATATATTTCGCCGACGTCCCGAACATGACAAGTTTTTCCGCCGCCGCCATTTCCCACAGCCGTTCCGGCCCGGGGAAGAACGGGTTGCCTTCATAGAGAACAATCGGGGCTTCAACCGCAATCGCCGAAACCAGCCAGTTCCACATCATCCAGCCGCAGGTGGTGAAATAAAACACCGCATCCCCGGCCTTGGTGTTGCCCTGCAGGCGATGCTCCTTGATGTGCTGAAGCAAGGTGCCACCAGCGCCATGGGTGATGCATTTTGGCGCCCCCGTCGTGCCCGAGGAATACATAATATAAAGCGGATGATTAAACGGCATGGGGGCGAAATCTTCAACCGGCTCCGCCAGCCGCAAGGCATCTTGATAGAGCGTCGCGGGCAGGCCTTCTGTATCAGGCGCATCGTCAAGGAACGGCACCACCAGCACCGACCGGATCGATGGCACCGCCGCCACGAGATCCCGCACAATTCCCATCCGGTCAAGCGGCTTGCCGTTATAGCGATAGCCATCCGCCACCATCAGCACGACAGGGTCGATCTGCCCGAACCGGTCCTTGACCCCGCCCAGCCCGAAATCACTCGAGCAGGAGGAGAACACCGCCCCGATCGTGGCCGCCGCCAGCATCACCACCACAGCTTCGGGAATATTGGGGGTATAGGCGGCAACACGATCACCGGGCTCAACCCCTTGCGACTTCAGCCAGCCAGCAACCGCCATGACCTGATTTTTCAACTCAAGCCGCGACAACTCAACCCGCCCCCTGGGGTGATCAGCCCCCTCTTCGCGATGGGCAATAATCGCCGGGCGATGGTCGGCATCAACAAGCATGTTTTCGGCGTAATTCAGCGTGCCGTTGGGGAAGAACTGCCCGCCGATCATCTGGTCAGCTTTCATCAGCGCGATGCCGCCCTTCTCCCCGATGACGCCATGCCAATCCCAGAGATGAGACCAGAACTCCGCGCTCTCATTGGTGGAATAGGCCCAGAGACTTTCGTAATCACCGCCCCAGTCATGGGCGCCTTGAGCCTTGAGGTAGGCCGCAAATTCCCCAAGAGAACTGGTGGTTGCCGCGTCGGAAGGCGGTGTCCAAAGCCGTGAAGCCATCATCAAGCTCATCGCATAAGAAAAACAATCACCACAGCATAAAGCATAATTTGCACCTATCAACCCCAGCATATAGTATTTATGCGTTATTTCGATGGAAGGACCCCGCCCCATGATGCCGCGCCTGACTTGTCTTATTCTGGCCTTTCTTGCCGCCACCATCAGCCCCGGTGTTGCGCTTGAGATCACCCGCGGGCAGGCCGTGCAAGGGGGGCTGATCATCCTCACGGCTGACCCATCGTCACGCCTGACCCTTGATGGCGAGGCGCTGATGATGACGGCAGATGGCCATGCTGTTGTGGGGTTTCATCGCGACGATACCGCCGCCATCACCATCATCGAAACCCGTCAAGGGGATGAACGCGATCGGCTGGTCCTGACGCCGGCGACAAGGACATACAAGGAGCAGCGGATCAACGGCCTGCCAGGCAAAATGGTGACGCCGCCTGAAGAAGTGCTGGCGCGCATCAAACGTGATCGTGAGGTGGTGAAATCCGCCCGCGCCCATGCGACGGCGATCGGGGCTTTTGCCGAACCTTTCATCTGGCCTGCCCATGGCATCATCACCGGTGTTTATGGCTCGCGCCGAATTTTGAACGACGAGCCGCGCGCCCCTCATTACGGAATTGATATCGCCGCCGCCAAAGGCACGCCGGTTGTGGCCCCGCAATCGGGGGTCATCCGCATGGTTGAGGATTTGTATTTCACGGGCTGGACAATCATTCTGGACCATGGCCACGGCGTCAGCTCGACCTTCCTGCATCTCGACACAACCAACGCCCAAGCGGGGCAGACGGTGCAACAGGGGGAGGTGATCGGCACGGTGGGGTCAACAGGGCGATCCACAGGGCCGCATCTTGACTGGCGGATCAATCTCTTTGGCAAGCGGCTTGACCCCGCCTTGCTGGTGGGGGAAATGCCTGAATAGCGGCCCCATCAGGATGAGGGCAAATCAGGATGAGGCTCACATCAGGATGAGGGCCGAGGCGAAGTTCAGGCCGTGCGGCTGGCCCCGTGCTGCTTGGTGCAATAGGCAAAACTGTCTTTCAATGCCGCCACCAGATCAATGATCATCTGTTCGGAATGAAGCGGCCCCGGGGTGATTCGCAAGCGTTCCGTGCCTTTCGCCACCGTCGGGTAATTGATCGGCTGGATATACATCCCGTGCTGGTCAAGCAAATGCGAGGTGATGGCAAGGCACAGGGCCGGGTCACGCACCATCACCGGCACGATATGGGTATCGCCGGGCAAGACATCAAAGCCTTCTTCCGTCAGCAGTTTTTTGAGCAGGGCAACATTGCGCTGTTGGCCGAGTCTTTCATTGCTGGATTTGCGCAGATAGCGGATCGACGCCAGCGCCCCCGCCGCCAGCCCCGGCGGGATCGCGGTGGTGAAAATAAAGCCCGACCCATGGGAACGCACGGCGTCGCACAACAGATCTGAGGACGCGATGTAACCGCCCATGACGCCGATCGCCTTGCCAAAAGAGCCCTGAATAACATCAATCCGGTGGGACAGGCCTTCGCGTTCAGCCACGCCGCCACCTTCAGCGCCATACATGCCGACGGCATGGACTTCATCAATATAGGTCAGGGCGTTGTATTTTTCCGCCAGATCACAGATCGCCGCGATGGGGCCGGTGTCGCCATCCATGGAATAGACGCTCTCAAAAATGATGAGCTTGGGGCGATCAAGCGGTTCCGCCGCCAACAGCTCTTCGAGATGCGCGACGTCATTATGCCGGAAAATCGCTTTATCCGCCTTGCTGTTGCGGATGCCGCTGATGATCGACGAATGGTTCATGGCGTCGGAAAACACCTTAACGTCGCCGAGCAGTTTCACCAGGGTTGAGATGCTCGCTTCATTGGCGACATAACCGGAGGTGAAGATCAGCGCGCGTTCTTTGCCGTGCAGGTTGGCCAGCTCTTTTTCAAGCTCGACCAGCGGCTGGGTCGTGCCGGAGATATTGCGGGTTCCGCCCGCGCCAGCGCCCTGCGTCTTGACGGCATGGGCCATGGCATCGGTGACAACATCTTTCTGCCCCATGCCGAGATAGTCATTTGAACACCAGACAATAACATCCCGTGGGCCGTCTGGCGCGTGCCAGCGGGCAACAGGGTGCTGACCAGCCCGGCGTTCGATTTCCACGAAATACCGGTACCGGTTTTCCGATTTCAGCGAATCAAGGCTTGCCGCAAATATGTCGTCGTAACGAGACCCCAAAGGATTCCCCTCGCAAACTGCATCAATGCGGTGACTATGCCACTAATCAGCCTTTAATGCCACGCAGTCTATCGCTTCTGCGACGAAGTAGCTCAAGTGTCGTCAGGAGCAAGATCGAAATCAACACAAGGCATGTTGCCGCCGCAAGGATAGTTGGGCTGATTTCCTGGCGGATTCCCGACCACATCTGCCGCGGCAAGGTGACGGTTTCAGGCCCCCCCATGAACAGCACCACCACCACTTCATCAAATGACGTGATGAAGGCGAACAACCCGCCGGAGATCACCCCGGGGAGAATCAACGGCATCTGGACCTTGAAGAAAGTCGTCAGCACCCCGGCCCCGAGATTCTGGGACGCGCGGGTCAGGTTATGGTCAAACCCCGTCAGGGTCGCCGTTACCGTGATCACCACAAATGGCGTGCCAAGCGCGGCATGGGCCAGAATAAGGCCGGTGTAAGTGCCGATCAGATTGACTTTGGCGTAGAACAGGAACATCCCCGAAGCGGTGATGATCAGCGGCACAATCAATGGCGAGATCAAGGTCGCCATCAAGAGCTTGCGGAACGCCATCAGCGGATTGGACAAAACAATGGCCGCCATCGTCCCGAGGCTGGTCGACAAGGCTGTCGCCGCGATCGCAATAATGGCGGAGTTGATCGCGCCGGTTTTCCATTTATCGGAACACATGGTCTTGATGCTGGGGTCATTGCACATCCCCAGCATGTTTTTATACCATTTGAGCGAGAAGCCTTCAGGGCTGAACGACAGCATTTCCGGCGTAAAGCTCAGGAACACGCCGTTGGTAAAGGACAGCGGTATAACCACGATCAATGGCGCTACCAGGAAGAACAGCACCATGGAACAGATCGCCAGGTAGGTGTAATGCCAGATTTTCTGCGCCGGCGTTGCGTATACAGGAAGAGCCATGGTTTACCCCATCTTCATGTTGTCGATACCGACAATCTTGTCATAGAGCCAGTAGAGGATCAGAATCCCGGCCAGCAGAACCACACCCATCGCCGCCGCAAGACCCCAGTTGAGGGTGTTTTGCATATGGAAAGCGATGAAATTCCCGATCAGGCGGCCGTCTTTGCCCCCCACCAGTTCCGGCGTGATGTAATAGCCAATCGCGACGATGATCACCAGAATACTGCCCGCCCCTTCCCCGGGCAGAGTTTGCGGCAGGTAGACTTTGACAAACGCCAGCGAGGGCGTCGCCCCAAGGTTCTGCGCCGCCCGCATATAGCTTGGCGGAATTGTTTTCATGACGCTGTAAATCGGCAGGATCATGAACGGCAGCAAAATCTGCGTCATCACAATCAAGGTGCCGGTGAAAT
This sequence comes from Alphaproteobacteria bacterium, assembly GCA_021296375.1. GTDB lineage: Bacteria > Pseudomonadota > Alphaproteobacteria > Puniceispirillales > UBA1172 > JAGWAQ01. The sequence continues at coordinate 11,548 of JAGWAQ010000005.1, read as the reverse complement.
TATACATCATCGGCAGGCGCAAATCTTCCGGCAGACCGAGCCAGACCAGGGTATCGTTGACCACCCCTTCCTGCTGCAGCATCACCATCCAGGCGACGATTCGCACCAGCAGGGATGTCCAGAACGGAATCAACACACAGATCATCAACAGGTTGGACTTGCTCACCGGCAGGGTCGCCAGCAAATGCGCAACAGGATAGCCCAGCACAAGGCAGAACACCGTCACCAGCAGGGACACCAGCAAGGTCCGCTTCCACAGCAGGATATAGACCTGACGGTTTTCCGGCTGTTCGATGATGGTTTTGTTGTAGCCATATTTCAGGTCAACGGAATTCAGGTAATACCCCATGGTGTAGGGGTCTTTCATGGCCGACAGTGACCGCCAGTAATCAATCTGCCCCCAGCGCTTGTGAATCTTGATCATCTGGTCCTTGTAAGGGCCGCTGTCGATGGTCTTCATCTTGCGGACGGTTTTCTTGATCAGGCTTTTCCAGCCGGATTTTTCATAGTTCATGCGGGTGCTGACGCGCCCGATCTGAATTTTTTCAGCGGTCTTCAGGTCAAGGAACATGGCCTCGTAAAGCGGCTCATCAGGGAGGTTCTGGCCATCCCAGTTTTCCAGTTCCGCAAAGGTCCGCGGCAGGACTTCATTGACCAGCTTGTCATCAACCGAACGGGTGAAGAGACTGCCAATCGGCACGAGAAAGCTGATGGTGATGAAGGCCAGAAGCGGGAAGACCAGCATAAAGGCGCGGGTTTTCAGGCGCCGTTGGGACTTCCTCAGGCTGACCTTGAGCGGCACCCCGTCTTGGGTCAGGAGAGGTGCAGATGGTTCAGATGCTGACATCGTGTGATCCTATCTCTGACTGAGGTTAACCGGCGAAATCAAGGGCGCGGCAATCTTCGGTTTTCCAGCTGACATAGCCCTTTTTGCCAGGCTTCAGATCAGCGCTGACGCTGGAGTTTGGCACTTTGACGATAAATTCGTCATTGCCCGCCACATTGAGCCGGCACCGGATGTGATCCCCGAGGTAGATCAGCTCTTCAACCTTCGCTTCAAGCGACGGGGTGGCGGCGGCGGGCTTCTTGGCGGTAAACTTAATGCGCTCAGGACGCAGGGAAACCGTCGTCTTGTCGCCTTTGCTGACGTTCACGGCGGCGGCTTTGATCTTGCCGTATTTGCCGAGATCAACAGAGGTTACGCCTTTTGATACCGTCCCGACAGTGCCGTTCAGCTTGTTGTTTTCACCGATGAACTGCGCAACGAAAGAATTGTCGGGCTTTTCGTAAAGCGTCACCGGATCAGCCAACTGCTGGATCACGCCATCATCAAACACCGCGATGCGGTTCGACATGGTCAGGGCTTCCGACTGATCGTGGGTCACGTACACCACGGTGACCCCGAGGGATTCATGGATATGCTTGATTTCATACTGCATGTGTTCACGCAATTGCTTGTCGAGCGCGCCAAGCGGTTCATCCATCAGGACAAGCTCAGGCTCAAACACCAGCGCCCGCGCCAAGGCAACACGCTGCTGCTGACCACCGGAAAGCTGGCCGGGGCGGCGATCACCGAACTGGCCCATCTGCACCATATCAAGGGCGCGGCGAACCTTGGCTTCGGTATCGGCCTTGTCCATCTTGCGGACATTGAGCGGAAAGGCGAGGTTTTCATTGACGGTCATATGCGGGAACAGCGCGTAATTCTGGAACACCATGCCAATGCCGCGCTTGTGGGGCGGGATGTCATTAATCGGGTTGCCGTCCAGCATGATGTTGCCATGGGTGGCGGTTTCAAACCCCGCCAGCATCATCAGGCACGTCGTCTTGCCGGAACCTGACGGCCCGAGCATGGTGACAAACTCACCTTTGGCGATATCAAGGTTGAGGTTTTTTACAACCAGGGTTTCGCCATCGTAACTTTTTTGGACGTTCTCGTAACGAACGAAAGGAGAAGATTTAGACATGTCATCCCTATTGGCATTATCAAATTCGTGACGGCAATTATGCCTCGTTAAACTCTATTATATTGTCAATTCGCGACTATAGCACGGGTTTTGCGAATAATATAATCGCAATATGCCCATACTATACCCATGTCAGCTTACTTCTGGCGATGGTAAAGCACGCGGCCGATGGTATTAAGCAGAATTTGCGCGGCCAGGGTTGCGGTTGATCCGGTCTGGTCGTAATCCGGCGCCACTTCCACCAGGTCCATGCCGATGATATCGCCGCGCCGCGCCAGCCCGTCCATAAGTTCAAGAATTTCGTAATAGAGAAAACCGCCATGGCTGGGGGTGCCGGTGCCGGGGGCGATCGACGGGTCAAACCCGTCGATATCAATGGTGACATAATAGCGCTTGCCTGGGGGAATGCGGTCAAGCACCGCCTGAACCCCCATGGCGCGGAACTGCCTGACTGACATGATGTCACTGCCAAAGGAACGGGCGTCGTCATAGCCTTCCCTGGCGGTCGAGGACACATTGCGAATGCCGATCTGGCTGAGCCCCGTGACGTAATCTTTTTCCGCCGCCCGCCGCATGGGGTTGCCATGACCGGCGGTGACACCGTGGCGTTCATCAACGAAATCAAGATGGGCATCGACCTGCACCAGGTGGAACGGCTCTTAGTCGCTAAAGGCATTGATGCACGGGATATTCACGGAATGATCACCCCCCAGCACCACCGGCATGGCGCCCGCCTTCAGAATGGCCCGCACCCCGGCTTCAATATTGGCGTGGCTTTGTTCGGTGTCGGTATGGACAATATCCGCGTCACCGATATCAACGATCCGGCCATGTTCCGCCAGCAGATAGGTGATGTCATCTTCATGGTCATAAGCACCCGCGTGACCAAAGGAAAACAGGGTTGAGGCTTCGCGGATGGCGCGGGGGCCAAACCTTGCCCCGGGGCGATATTGCGTGCCGAAATCAAACGGCGCGCCCAATACCGCGACATCCGCGTCAATCGCATCCCAATCCCCCTGATAAGGGTATTTGCCAAAACTGCACAGCCCGACAAAAGGCAAATTCAAACGTCCCGACGCATAGCCATGTGATGACATCACCTGCTCCTTTTCCGCATTCTTTATCAAGAATGAAAGCAAGCGCATAAAAAAGGCAAGCCCAAAGCGACGGTCGCGGGCTTGCCTGTTCACGTTTGGTGGGGCGGTTTATTTTTCCCGAAAGGCGATGCTCTGGGCGCGCTGGATCGGGGACAGGATATAGCCAAGCACGGTGCGCTTGTCCCCCAGCACATCCACAACAGCCCCCATGCCCGGGGTAATTTCCGGCCGGAAGCCGGAATTCGGGAACACCGGTTCCGGAATATTCACCATGGTGACAAAATACGGCAGCTGATTGTCTTCCTGGGTGCTGTTTGAGGCGATTTGCTCCACCACCCCGTCAAGGGCGCCATAGCGCGACACATCAAAGGCCGAAAGCGACACCCGCACCCGCTGGCCAACCTCGATCTTGGCGACATCATCCAGCATCACCTGCGCCCGCAACGTCACCTCTTCTTCATCGGGAACAACTTCCGCCAGCACGGAACCGGCATCGATCACCGCGCCAACAGTTTTGACATGCACGGCAGAGATCGTCCCGTCCGTCGGGGCCTTGACCTCGGCATAGGCGACCTTGCCTTGCAGGGCATCGAGCCGGGCTTCGGTCTGCGCCGCAAGCGTGCGCATTTCAACCAGTTGGGTTTCGGCATCGGCACGGTAACGGTTATCAAGGGACGTCAGCTTGCGGGATTGCGCTTCAAGGTCAGACCGCATGCGGCGGGCGGCGAGTTCCGCCAGGGTCTTGCGCCCCATGACATCTTCAATCCTGGCGTCGATGGACAACAGGGCCAGCTTTGGCTCAAACCCGCGCTCCACCAGAGGGGCGATAATCTCACGTTCCTGCTCGATATTCAGCAATTGGCGTTCCGCCAGTTTCGCTTCCGCTTCGCGTTCCTCGATCCCCCGACGCAGGCTTTCGCTTTCCTGGATCAGCACGTCACGTTCACCTTTCTTGGCGATAAGACGTCCTTCAAACAAGGCTTTTTCCTGCGCCACAATTTCAGGGGCGGCGGCCACCAGTTCCGACGGGAAGACAATATTTTCAAGCCCCGCCCGTTCCGCTTCAAGACGAATAATCCCGGCCCGCGCCGTCAGCCGCTGGATTTCGTTATCGGCAAAATTGGCGATCACGTCTTCGTCCTCAATCTTGAACAAAACATCACCTTTATACACCCGATCCCCAAGGCTGGCGGTGATCTCCACCACTGACCCCGGCAACCGCGATTGCACCACCTGGACATTTTCCGACGGCACCACCATGGCTTCGGCACGCACCACCTCATCAATCTGGGCAAGACTGGCCCAGGCCACGGCGACGATAAAGAACACCCCGATGCTGATATAGATCATCTGGCCTTTCAGGGGTTTGGTGGTCTGGGCATCGTCGAAATCAACCTCCGGCGTCACCAGCTGGGCTGGCACCAGAATAGGTTGCGGCACAAAGAAATGGTAAACCGCCCGTTTGCGGCCAATCCACCAGTTTTTCAGCCACCCGAAAGGCCCGCTATTGGCGGCCTCATCTTCGCCGTCATTATCTTCTGGCTGTTCGAGTGGCGCTTTCGGATCAACGCTTTCGGCGTCGACGATCTCGACATTATCATCCACCGGCTCTTCTGCCACCGGCGCAAAGAGGGATTTGAGTTTTCTCGAAATGATATCAAACATACGCATCAGTTATTTCCTTTCAGTTTTTCGAGAACCGCATCACGGGGGCCATCCATCACCAGCTTGCCGCCTTCGATGATCAGGATGCGGTCAGCAAGGCCGACAAGTGGGCCACGATGGGTCACAAAGATGGTGGTTTTGCCTTTGGTGGCGGTGTCGAGGCTCTTGACGATCATGGCCTCGGTATTGGCGTCCATGGATGACGTCGGTTCATCCATCAAGACGATCGACGGGTCACCAATCAAGGCGCGCGAAATCGCCAGGGATTGACGCATGCCTGCCGACAGCTCCTTGCCACGTTCCGACAGGATAAAGTCAAAACCGTTCGGCAACATGCCAATGAATTGCGACGCGCCGGATAAATCAGCGGCTTTCACCAGCATGTCATCGGTGGCGTCGGGGTTGCCCATCAGCAGGTTTTCCCGAACCGTGCCCGAAAACAGCGTCGGGTTCTGAAGCACAACGCCGATATTGTTGCGGACATCTTCTGGACGGATATTCTGGATATCGGCGTCATCCAGCAGAACCGCACCGGAAGTTGCGGGATTGATCCCTGAAATCAAACTCAGGAGAGATGATTTGCCGGAGCCAATGCGGCCCAATACCGCCACCCGTTCGCCGGGCTTGATCGAAAAACTGCAGTCATCAAGCGACGGGTTGTTCTGGCCATCATAAGTCAGGTTGACGTTCTTCAGGGTAATCTCGCCCTTCAGGACCTCGCGCTTGACGTGGTCACGGCGGGTTTCTTCTTCGGTGGTGGTCTTCATCACCGAAGACAAGCCGTTATACGCCGTGATCGCCTGGTTAAGGCGGCCGAGCAGCCCGGTGATCTGGCCAAGCGGCGCCAGTGTCCGCCCCGACAGGATCACGCAAGCGATCAGCTGACCCATGGTCAAGTCACCGCTGGCGATCAGGAACACCCCGTAAACGATGATCCCCACCTGCGAAGCCTGCTGGCCCAATTGCGTGAAATGCGTCGCCAGTTGGGAGGTAAAGCGGCTGCGCCGTTGCGACACCCCCTGGTTAAGCACGCCCTGGAACCAGCGGTTGCGCAGGATTGAAATTCCCCGCACGGTTTTAACGGTATGCAGGGACGACAGCATTTCCACCATCACCGCCTGTTTGCTCTGGCCTTGCGAGGCGCTCATGTCGCTGATTTTGCGCATGATGGGCTGCAGCAACAGCCCGAAGATAATCACCACAGGGACGATCATGGCTGGCACCGCCGCCACCGCCCCGCCAATGAAATACAGCACCACCAGGAACAACAGCACGAAAGGCAGATCCGCAAAGATCGCGAAACTGGCGGAACCAATCACCTCTTTCAACACTTCAAAATCCCGCACCGTATTGGCCAGCGCGCCGGTCGCCTGTTTGGTCATGCTGATGTCGTGACGGGCGATTTTATCGAACAGGTCACTTGAAACTTTCTTGTCCACCTCAGCGCCGGCGTGGTCAACAAAACTGCCGCGCAGGATTTTCAGGGCGAAATCAAACCCCATCACCACGACCACGATAATGGTCAGGGCGAAGAGCGATTCCGTCGCGTTATTGGGGATGACGCGGTCATAGACCGTCATGATATAGAGCGACGAAACAAGCGCGAAAATATTGATCAGCACCGACGCCGAAATAACCTGATAATAGACCTTGCGGCTTTGATAAATATACTTCCAGAACCAGTGATCTTTTTTGTTCACTGCCTCTTGAGGGGTCGAGTTTTTAGCCGTTAACATGTTGATGCACCATAAGTAAGAGATAGGGTCGCGCCGAGTTCATCGGCAAAAAAGATGCCGCGCAGGCGTTCAAGTTCGATGTCTTTTTCAAGCGTCGACTGTTCCACAAAAAGACTGTTGAGTTCCGTCAGCAGCCCGGCGGTGGCCAGAGGCTGGCTTTCGGTCTGGCCTTCACGGGCAAGGGCCTCTTCAAGCTGAAGTTCAACTTCCGCAATTTTATCCCCGACTTTCCGCAGGTTTTCCGTCAGGAGATCAAATTGCTTGAGGACAGACGCCGTCTGGGACATATGATTGCGGATCAAATCCTGACGCTGATGGTCAATACTGCGGCCCTGCCAGATATGCTCCTGCTGGCGGGCTTTGTTGCTGCCGCCATCGTAAAGAGGAAAATTCATCTGGATGCGCCCCGTCACCTCATATTCAGAGGAGTAGCTGTCGACATCAAACAAGGTGGTGTCGACGATGGCGTTGAGGCTGGGGCGACGTTCAGCTTTCGTGCGTTTCAATTCCAGCGCACTGGAACTGGCATCGAAATCGATCCGCTTAACCTCGCGGGTTTGATCACTGGCGATGCGCGGCAAGGCCAGGGGACGGGCGGCAATATAGTCAAGGTAAAGCGGCATGGCGTCCCCGAAACTCAGGTTCAGCCGTTCTTTCAAATCAGCCTCGATGAGATCAAGCTGGCGGTTGACCTGGGTATGGGCGACCTCCGCGTCGAGCATCGCAATCTTGATGCTGCGCAAATCGGTCAAGCGGTTCACCCCCGCCTCAACCCCCGCTTCGATCCGTTCCGCCAGCACCATAAGCTTCGCCTGATAGTCGCGGTATTGCGCGTCATGGGCGACCAGCTCCTGACGGGAAATCATGATGCTGAGGATATCAGCGGCAATCCGCTCACTCTCAATCTCAACCCCCAGCCGGGCGGCGGCACGGGTGTTTTCCGCAATCCCGACGGAGGCCGAGGAAATGCCCCAATCGTAAATCGTCTGGTTAATGGAGAACACCCCGTCGATCTGCTTGTCGTCAAACCGGCGCGGCTGGATCTCGCTGTTTTCAATATTGCTGGTCAACGACACCCCGCCGTTCAAGCGGAACGTCGCTTGCGGGCGAATACTGGCCCGCGCCTGATCAACCTGGCTGGTGGCCTGGCAGACCTGCGCCCGCAATCCCGCCACCGCGGGGTGGCTTTCAATCGCCATCCTGGCTTGATCCAGCACCGTTTCGGCAACAGCACCCACCGCAAGACACGATAAAAGAGAAGTGGTGAATAAAATTCGGCCGCGGGCAGAAGGCCGACGGCGTTTGGTTTTATGGATCATGAGATCTCCTTCATACTAAAACAACTTGTCTTCACAATGATCAGGCCCGAACGCCCGCCAACAGAGGCCGACCCGATCGGGCAAATCACTCTTTGGGCCAGATCTGACCCGTGGAGATGATTCGATTGTGATTATAGGAAGGAGGGGTTAATTTTTAGTTAACGTATTGAAATAAAATATATTTTAATAATTTGTTAACTATTTCGGTCCGGCGCCGATCACCACCATCATGGCGGCGCGCCCCTGTAAGGCTTGGAAAACCGCCCCTGCCCCGCCGCATTAATGGCGGCATCCCTGCCCCCGCTGAAATTTTCCGATGCCATTTCTGCCCCCCGCTTAAAATTTCCCGCTGAAATTTAAGGCGGATGATTTGACGGGGGGGGTTAAATATCTTGCTTCTTGATCGGAGCTGGATACGATGGGTCCGTTTCACCATGACTTTTGGTTTCACCATGACTTTTGAATGATGCGCCGTCCATGACCACCCGTGTTGCCGCTCTTTATCATTTCACCCGGATTGAGGACCCTGCCTCAAAACGCCAGCCGTTGCTCGACCTTTGCCTTGAGCTTGATATCCTCGGCACGCTGTTGCTCGCCCATGAGGGCATCAATGGCACCGTCGCCGGGCCGGAAGCGTCGATCCGCCAATTGATCGCTTATCTGGAGAGCTGGGATGAGATCGAGGGGCTTGAGGTGAAATATTCCACCGCCTCGTCAAAAGGCTTCCTGCGGATGAAGGTTCGCCTGAAAAACGAGATTGTCACCATGGGCAAGCCGGGCATCGACCCCAGGGTCAATGTCGGCACCTATGTTGAGCCGAAAGACTGGAATGAGCTGATCAGCCGTCAGGATGTCATGCTGGTGGACACGCGAAATATTTATGAAACCCGCATCGGCCAGTTCAAACGTGCGGTTGACCCTGAAACCGAAACCTTCCGGGCGTTTCCCGAATGGGCCGACCAGCTGGCGGCGGACCCCGACAAACCCGCCAAGGTGGCGATGTATTGCACCGGCGGCATCCGCTGCGAAAAAGCCTCCGCCTATATGAAGCAGATCGGTTTTGAGGAAGTCTATCACCTGAAAGGCGGGATTCTGAAGTACCTTGAGGAGGTGCCGGAAGAGAACAGCCTGTGGGAAGGCGAATGCTTTGTTTTTGATGAACGCGTGTCGCTCAAACACGGGCTGGAAGAAGGCGAATATGAGTTGTGCTTTGCCTGCAAGGACCCGATTTCCGATGCCGACCGCTTGAGGGAAGGGTTTGAGGATGGCGTCAGCTGTCACCGCTGCATCACCAAATATTCGCCCGAACAGCAGGACAAATTCCGTGAACGCCAGCGCCAGATCAAACTGGCGGAAGACCGCGGCGAAGCGCATCTCGGCCACGCCTCCTTCAGCTCGCAACGCAAACGCAAGATGTTGTGAGCGCCGTTCGGCGCGCCCTGAAGTCGCCCCGCCCTAAAGTCGCCATCTTTACCCTGTTGACTGGTTGCATCAGCGCCTTGAGTGCTGGGAGTCCCATGCGCAAATAACAGGCCCTGAAAAGCATGCCCAAAAAACATGCAATAAAGGGCCCTGCAATAAAGGACCATGCAATAAAGGGAGATCCCCATGACCAGACGATCCGCCGGCGGCATTGCCGGATTTGCTCTTGCGCTGATGATGACTTTTGGTTTTACCACCGCCAGCACGGCTATGCTGTTGTCAGATTGCGGCCATAACCCCGGCATCAACAAAGCCTCCTGGCCAGCGACGGATTTTTCCAGATGCCTCGTGCCGATCGACGAGATCAGCTCCGGCGGCCCCGGCAAAGATGGCATCCCCGCCATCGATATGGTCCGCACCATTCCGGTGGCGGAGAACACCACCCTCACCCCTGATGAACCGGTGATCAGCCTTGAGCTTAATGGTCAGGCGCGCGCCTGGCCCCTGCGGGTGCTGATCTGGCATGAAATCGCCAATGACACCCTGGGCGGAGTGCCGCTTGCGGCCACCTATTGCCCTTTGTGCAATGCCGCCATTGTGTTTGACCGGCGGCTTGAGGGGGAGGTGCTAGATTTCGGCACGACCGGCAATCTGCGGCGGTCTGACCTCGTGATGTATGATCGCCAGACCGAAAGCTGGTGGCAGCAATACACCGGCGAGGCGATCATCGGCGCCAAGGCAGGGGCCAGATTGACCATCCTGCCATCACGGCTGGAGAGCTGGTCAAGTTTCGCAGCCCGTCACCCCGGCGGCACGGTGCTGGTGCCGACCGACCCATCGGCGCGGCATTATGGCGCCAACCCTTACCGCGGCTATGACAGCGCCAGCTTCCCCTTTCTTTATGACGGTGAGGTGCCCGAGGGCATTGCGCCGCTCGCCCGGGTGGTGGTGGTGGAAGGCAAGGCCTGGTCCCTTGATTTGATCAAATCCCGCCGCCAGCTTGAAACCGGCGACATCATCATCAGCTGGAGCCCGGGGCAGAACTCCGCCCTTGATCATGTCGAAATCAGCAAAGGCCATGACATCGGCACGGTGACCGTCCAGCGCAAAAAAAACGGCACCCTTGCGGATGCCGTTTATGATGTGACTTTTGCTTTTGTCTTTCACGCGTTCACCCCCGGCGGGGTGATCGTCACGCAATAAACTGACCGCCAGACTTTCGGGGCCCCAGACTTTCAGGACCTTAAGCTTTCGGGAAATAATCCTCGCATTCGCCTTCGCGGTAAACATCAGCGGTGCAGCAATGCAAGCCGCCACCAAACGCGTAAGCGTCGCGCAGGTCAACCTCGACCACTTCCATGCCAAGCTTGTCCATCTGTTCCGCCTGATAGACTTCGGTCTTTTCAACACAGACGGTTTTCGGGTCAAGCACCAGCACGTTCATGGACAGCCAGACCGACGAATAGCACAGCGGCGGCGGGGAGTTATGGGCCGGTTGCGCGGCGTCGACAATTTCCCAGCCGTTCTTTTCGAACATTTTGCGCTGGTCATCAGGCAGACGACGTTGCGGATTGTTCAGGATCAGCCCCGGGCGCAATGGCGTAAAGGTCGCGTCAATGTGGATGGGGTAGGGATCACCGGGGAAATTGACCGCATGAACACGGTGGTCAGGGAAGTGACGCTGCAGCCAGTCAATGCCTTTCAGGTTGGTGGTAAAGCCATGCTGAACCACCAGATCGCGGCCAAAGCGCAACACGTCAGCGGCATCAAACAGCGGCTCTTCTTCGGTGGTGACGAAGAATCTATCCGCCGTCCATTCCAGGCGCTTCTGATCACCGATGGACTCCGACAGGTAATCGGGGCGGTAATCGGCGTCGGTCAGGCGCGGCTTGGGGGCGGATTCATGCCGCATTTTCGGGTCATCCATATAATACTGCTGCAGCAATGGCCGGTAGCAGAGATATTCAAACCAGCGGCAACGGTAACTCATGGTGGCTTCCAGCATTTCCTTGCCGACGGTCAACAGAACATCACGCGGCGGCATGCAGCCGAACATGGTCTCGGTTTCCCAATCGGGGGTTGCGGTCGGCTGGTTGAAATCAAGTGGCGTCGGGCGGTCGACCTTGATGCCGCGCTTCTCAAGCTGGGCGGCGAAATTGTCGAGCAGTTCATTCGCGCGATCGACGGTTTCCTGCGGACGCGGGCCATACTGGCCACGCATGTCGGAATCATCCGGCACTTAGGCGTCAAGCGCAGGTTCAGGCGCCGCAATACAGCCGCCATCTGCGCGCCCGCCGATGACATGTGTCAGCGGGTCGCAATCGGTACAGCTGCTGACTATG
>JAGWAQ010000111.1 GCA_021296375.1 Alphaproteobacteria bacterium | reverse complement strand
TAGCGGCAATTGGCGCAACCCATGATCTTGGCCATCCTCCTTTTGGTCATGGAGGTGAAGTCGCATTAAATTATTGTATGAGAAATGCTGGAGGCTTTGAAGGCAATGCGCAAACACTCAGAATTCTAGCAAAACTAGAGCGGTTTTCGGAAAAAGAAGGGTCACACCTTTCACGCAGAACATTATTAGGCTGTCTTAAATATCCTGGTAAATTTTCTGATTTGAATAAATCATCCATAAAACCCCGCACAATAGAAGATAGTGATTTTATAAAGATAATAGATAGAGGATCTTGCAAACCTCCAAAATGTTATTTTGATGAAGAAGAAGATATCGTTGAATGGATATTAGAACCCTTTGAAACTAAAGACAGAAGTGAATTCATAAGTTCCACAACATCAAACGATAAGCACTCTAAAACTAAACATCAATCATTTGATTGTAGCATTATGAACCTAGCTGATGACATAAGTTATGGAGTTCACGACTTTGAAGATGCTCTGTCCCTAAAGCTTATTGATGATAAAGCCATCAAAAAGCAGGTTAATAAGACTGACTTTGATGATTTTATTTCAAACATAAAAAACCGATATCCAGAAAAACAGTTAGACTATTGTAGTTTGATTGAAAGCTTGCTAGGGCCAGATCGCAAGCGATATATTGGCCGTCTAGTTCATTATTTCCTGACAAATATTAAAATTGAGGATGAAAATATTAATGAACCTCTTTTGAAGTACCGCGTCAAACTTAACGATAAGCCAAAAAAGCTTTTAGATGCTCTCAAAAAACTAGTCAGAGAAGAAGTAATATTCAGTCCAAATCTTCAACAACTCGAATTTAACGGACAAAGAATGGTAGTTGAAGATTTCGAAATACTAAATTCTGATCCTGAGAAATTTTTCCCTCAAGAACATCCAGAGCTATTAAAAAATGGAAAAATTAAACGAGTAATTTGCGATTATATTGCAGGTATGACGGATACCTATTTGCTGAAAACCTATGAGCGTTTATGTAGCCCTCGAATGGGTTCTGTTTTTGACTATCTTTAAGGCTACCAATCCCCAATTCCCAAAGTCTACCGACATCATCCATAGCATTCATCCCCAAGGCACAGCCGGAGCCGTGCCGAAAATTTTCAGGAAAAACACACTAAGAGAAAAAGAAAATGGCGGAGGGGAAGGGATTCGAACCCCCGAAAGGAATTTCTTCCTTTAACGATTTAGCAAACCGCCGCCTTCAGCCACTCGGCCACCCCCCCGCACAAGTGGGTATGGGAATTGCTCCCCACGGCGTATGCAGGACCATCTTTACAGCCTCGTTTTGCACTTGTCAAACCGTCTGTTGCCCTTCCCTGAAATGACTTCTACACTGGGGGGTGTCCCGCCCCTTGAGCCGGGCTCATCAAGGCCGTTTCGCCGGTCGCGCTGAATGTTTTTTATGGATAGAGCCATGCCTGCACCGACCGCCCCTTCGGCCTCTTCTGGCCCCCTCACCTGCCGCATCACCTCTGCCGCCCCCGCCGACACGCTGCTGGTGTTTGACAAGGACGGGGTGCTGCTGGACCTCAATTCCACCTGGCTGCCGGTGGTGGTGGCGATCGGCAGCTACCTTGAGGAGCGTTGCGGCGGCGCCACCTCGCGGGATGATCTGCTGGCCGCCGTCGGGGTGGAGATGACCCCCGGCACCGATCAAGGCATCATCACGGAGAACAGCATTTTTGCCGCTGGCACTTTCGCCCATATGCGCGAGGTCTGGTCAACGCTGGAGCCAAAACTCATCCCGGTATTTGCGGATTTCGACAGCTATCGCGCGGATATAGACGCCATCGTGACGACAACCGCCCGTGGCCAGACCATCCCGAAAGGTGAGGTTAAATCCGGCCTGACGCGCCTTAAATCCATGGGGTTCAAGCTGGCGGTGGCAACCAATGACAACACCGCCTCCGCCATGGTCAATCTTGAAGACCTCGGGATCGACGCGTTATTCGACATCGTGATCTGCGCCGACAGCGGTTTTGGCCGCAAGCCTGAAGGCGGCGGTCTGCTGGAGGCGTGCCGCGCCACCGGCATCACCCCTGATCGCGCCATCATGGTCGGCGACACGGCGACGGATTTTCTGGCGGCGCAGGACGCCGGTTTCAAGGGCTTCATCACCATTGCCGACAATGCCCCGGCGCGACCCGATTTCATCCCCCATGCGGACGCCGTGCTGGCAGGGGTCGATGAGCTGGCTGATTTGCTGACGTCATAACCCCCGCCTGCATAACCCCCGCCTGCAGGCATAAAAAACCCCGCCCGGCGGAACCGGACGGGGCCTCATTTTTCTGTCATCAGGTTCAGCCGTCGAGCTTGGCCTTCAGCATCTGGTTGACCATGCCGGGGTTGGCCTGGCCTTTCGACGCTTTCATCACCTGACCGACGAAGAACCCGAACAGCTTGTCCTTGCCGCCGCGGTATTCCTCGACCTTGTCCATATTGGCGGCGATGACCTCATCGATCATGGCTTCAATGGCGCCGGTGTCCGACACTTGCTTGAGGCCCTTTTCCTCGATAATGGCGTCAGGGTCGCCGCCGGTCTCGATCATCTCCGCAAAGACATCTTTCGCGATCCGGCCGGAGATCGTGCCATCACCGATCAGCCCCACCAGCGCGCCGAGTTTTTCCGGCGTCACCGGGCTTTCGGCCAGGGTCTTGCCCATTTTGTTAAGGGCACCGAACAGCTCGACCGTCATCCAGTTGGACGCCAGTTTAGCGTCACGGCCATCGGCCACTTTTTCATAGAAAGCCGCGGTCTCAAGGTCTTCGGCGATCACCGTCGCGTCATAAGACGTCAACCCGTATTGCTCCATCAGGCGGGCCTTCAGGGCATCGGGCAGTTCCGGCAAATTGGCCTTGATCTCATCCACCCAGCTTTGCTCGAACTGAAGCGGCAGCAAGTCAGGGTCAGGGAAATAACGGTAATCATGGGCGTCTTCTTTGGACCGCATCGAGCGCGTCTGGCCGGTGGAGGTGTCGAACAGGCGGGTTTCCTGATCAATCGCCCCGCCATCTTCGATGATCTCGATCTGGCGCGCGACTTCTGCGTTGATCGCCTGGCCGATAAACCGGATGGAGTTGAGGTTCTTGGTTTCGGTCCGTGTCCCCAATTCCTCACCCGGGCGACGAACGGAAACATTGACGTCAGCCCGCATCGAGCCTTCTTCCATATTGCCGTCGCAGGTGCCAAGAAAGCGCAGGATCGACCGCAGCTTGGTGACATAGGCCGCCGCTTCTTCGGCGGATCGCATGTCAGGGCGCGAGACGATTTCCATCAGCGCCACCCCTGACCGGTTCAAGTCAATATAGGACTTGCTGGGGTGCTGGTCATGGAGCGACTTGCCGGCGTCCTGCTCAAGGTGGAGACGCTCGATCCCGATCTGGCGGCTGGTGCCATCCTTCAGGTCGATGGTGATCTCGCCCTCGCCGATGATCGGCTGTTTGAACTGGCTGATCTGATAGCCTTGCGGTAGGTCAGCATAGAAATAATTCTTGCGGTCAAAAACGCTGAACAGATTGACCCGGGCATTAAGACCAAGGCCGGTTTTCACCGCCTGCTCAACACAGTATTTGTTGATCACCGGCAGCATCCCGGGCATGGCGGCATCAACCAGCGAGACATGTTCATTCGGCCCGGCGCCAAATGACGCCGACGAGCCGGAAAACAGTTTTGATTGTGATGTCACCTGGGCATGAACCTCAAGCCCGATGACCACTTCCCACAGGCCGCTGCGGCCTTCGACAAGATTGCTGTTGTCAGTCATGATTATACTCCCGCCGCGCGGCTGGCGATGGCGGCAAAACCCGCCGCCTTTTCAACAACACGACCCGCTTTCACCAGCGTGTCTTCACGGAATGACGGGGCGATCAGCTGCAGCCCCAGCGGCAGGCCATTGCTGGCCAGACCGGACGGCACGCTCATCGCCGGAACACCTGCCAGGCTGGCGGGCACGGTGAAAACGTCGTTCAGATACATGGTGACAGGGTCGACATCCTTCTGCCCAAGGGGGAAGGCCGCCGACGGCGTCGCTGGCGTCAACAGCAGGTCAACCTCCTTGAACACCTCGATAAAGTCATTCTGGATCAAGCGGCGGGTTTTCTGCGCCTTGATGTAATAGGCGTCGTAATACCCGGCGGACAGAACATATGTCCCGATCAGGATACGGCGGGTGACTTCTTCCCCGAACCCGGCGGCGCGGGTATTGGCGTACATTTCATCGAGCGAGCCGCCCTCCACCCGGGCGCCATAGCGCACGCCGTCATAACGGGCAAGGTTGGATGACGCTTCCGCCGGCGCGACAATATAATAGGTCGGCAAGGCGTATTTGGTGTGCGGCAAGGACACTTCAACGCAGGTGGCGCCAGCGTCTTCAAGCCATTTCCGCCCTTCCTGCCATTGCGCGGTGATCTCATCAGCCATGCCATCCATGGTGTATTCCGACGGGATGCCGACCTTCAGCCCCTTGATGCCATCGTTGATCTGACCCATCAGATCAGGCATCGGTTCAGCAACAGAGGTGGAATCCCCCAGGTCATGACTGACCATGGATTGCAGCATCAGCGCGGAATCCTCAACCGTGCGGGCGATTGGCCCCGCCTGATCAAGCGAAGACGCAAAAGCCACAATGCCGCGACGCGAACAGCGGCCATAAGTCGGCTTGATGCCCACCACTCCGCAGAAGGCGGCAGGCTGGCGGATCGACCCGCCGGTATCTGTCCCTGTCGCCATCAAGGATGACCGCGCGGCAACCGACGCCGCGGAACCGCCGGATGACCCGCCAGGGGCGTAATCCTGGCCATCGCCATCCACCGTCCAGGGGGAGGATACCTTGCCACGGGCAGAGGTTTCATTCGCTGACCCCATGGCAAATTCATCACAATTGAGCTTGCCCAGCATCACCGCCCCGTCCGTCCAGAGGTTCTGGGTCACGGTGCTTTCGTAAACAGGTTTATACCCGTTCAGGATATTGGAACACGCGGTGGTTTCCACGCCTTCGGTGCAGAACAGGTCCTTGACGCCAATCGGCAAGCCTTCGAGCGCACCGCCCTCACCTTTGGCGAGCCGCGCGTCGCTGGCTTTCGCCATGTCGCGGGCCTTGTCGTGGGTGATTTCGGTGTAAGCGTTCAGCGCCTCGGTGGCTTGTGCCGCGCCAAGATAAGCCTCGGTCAGCTCAACCGCCGAGATGGATTTGTCATCAAGGGCAGCGCGGGCCTCGACCGCGGTCATGGTCAACAGATCAGTCATATCAGCACCCCTATTCCACGACTTTCGGCACGACAAAGAACCCGGAAGTGGTTTCCGGGGCGTTATGCACCACCGCTTCGGGGGTGTTGCCATCGGTGACAACATCATCGCGCAGGGGAAGCGCATGGCCGGTGACACTGGCCAGCGGTTCCACCGCATCGGTATTGACTTCGTTCAGTTGCTCGATCCAGCTCAGGATAGCGGAGAGTTCCTGGGCCATCGGCTCAAGACGCTCTTCGTCTATATGAATACGCGCCAGACGAGCAACGCGGGAGACCATACTAGGGTTTCAACATGACTGAGTAGATAGCACCCCGTATGACCATATGCTAGATTGACACGTTCCGCGACAATGTTGGCCCCAATCAGCGCCTGATCGCCCTTGATGTCGGTAAAAAAACCATCGGTCTGGCGACCTGTGATGCCGAGTGGAACGTCGCGACCCCCCATTCGATCCTGTGGCGGCAGAAATTCACCCTCGACATGGACAAGCTGTTTGAGTTGATCGACGGGGAAGAGAATATCGGCGGCATGGTCATTGGCTGGCCGCTCAACATGGATGGCACCACTGGCCCGCGCTGCGATTCCATCCGTGACTTCACCCACGCGATGTTGCGTTTGCGCGAGTTGCCGGTGCTGCTTCAGGATGAACGCCTGTCCACCAGTGCCGTCGAACGCGCCATGGTGGATGCTGATATGACGCGCCAGAAAAGGCACCTGCGGCGTGACGCCCTCGCCGCCACCTGGATCTTGCAATCAGCACTAGACCTTCTGCGAAGTTGAGACTATAAAACCCCCATGGCATCACCACGCGTTAATAA
>JAGWAQ010000110.1 GCA_021296375.1 Alphaproteobacteria bacterium | reverse complement strand
CCATCGCCTGACCCTCACGCCAGCGGAAATGACCGGCATCATGTCAGCCATTGATGAAGCAAATGGTGAAATGACAGGCATTCCGCCGGCTCGACGTTCGAGCATGCGCCAGGCGTTGAAAGTCATGACCGCGATCATCAATGTGCTGGACCCATCTGGGATTGTGTTTTCATCCTATGGCGTGCGCGAGGGGATTCTTTATCATGAATTGTCCAACGATATCCGCCGCATTCACCCCCTGCCCCCTGGTGTTGCTGAATTCGCCCAGAAAACCCAACGCTATGATGGCCTGGGGAAATCGCTATCGCATCAAGTCATGCCCTTTCTTGGCGGTCTCAGTGAAAGTAAAAAGCGTTTGGCCAATGCGTGTTGTTATCTGGCTGATTTGACATGGCTTGACCATCCTGATTACCGCGCGTCTCTGGCCATTGAAAAGATGTTGGGCTTATCCATTGTCGGCATTGATCACTATGAACGCGCCTGGATGGCGGCGGTGTTGTCGGTGCGATATTCAGGTGAATTCCCTGGCCAAAGTCTGTTGCGGGGGCTGCTGACCCGCCAGGAGCGCGAGGAAGCACGGCTTGTCGGCTTGGTGATGCGAATGTTGATGTCTGTTTCGGGCGGCATGCCGAAACTACTTGATCAAATCACCACCAAAGAAAAAAAGAAATCGGTCAAAATCACGATCCCGCCAGCGCTTTTCGGCACTGAAACAGGGTTGATTAATCGGCGCATCACAACGATTGAAAAAATCGGCAACTTAAAGGTCAAGGTCAAGCTCAACGCGGCGGATTAATCTTTTCCGCAACCACAGGAGGCTGGCTTGGGCTGATCTACTCTTGATCGGTAATTTAATTTTATAAATGTGAGATAATTCCACAACAAATCCTTAACAAAACCAACTTATCTTCTCTACATCGGCAATCTTAGAGTTCGTCATAGATGTTTGAAAAAAGGGATGAAAATAATCGTTCAGATCATCCTGATCCCGCCTCCGACACGCCAGACGACGAGGGACGACAAGCCACCACTTATCGGACGATTTTTATCTCTGACATTCACCTGGGTTCAGCTGGCGCGCAATGCCGGCCATTGCTTGATTTTCTCAAATACAACAATAGTGAAAAGCTGTATCTGGTCGGGGATATCATTGACGGTTGGCGACTTAAGCGCAAATGGTACTGGCCACAGCTCCATAATGATGTGGTCCAGAAAATATTGCGCAAGGCTCGGCACGGCACTGAAGTGATTTATGTGCCCGGGAATCACGATGAATTCGCACGGCACTATCTGGATCTGTCCTTTGGTGGCATCCAAATCAAATCAAGTGACATTCATGAAACGATCGACGGCCGGAAATTCTGGGTTGTTCACGGGGATTTGTTCGATAATGTCATTCAGCATGCGCGCTGGCTCGCCTATCTGGGTGATTTTGCCTACACGACTTTGCTGGTGTTGAACCGGTGGCTTAACATGTACCGACGGCTATTGCGACGGCCTTACTGGTCCTTGTCGCAATACCTCAAGCATAAAGTCAAATCTGCGGTGTCCTTTATCTCTGCTTTTGAAACCGTGATGTCAAAAGAAACGGCACGACGCGACTGCGACGGGGTGATATGTGGTCATATCCATAAAGCGGAACTCAAATGGATCGGCCACATTTTATACGCCAACTCCGGCGACTGGGTTGAAAGCGCAACGGCGTTGGTGGAGCATCATGACGGCACGCTGGAGATACTCCATTGGAGTGAGCAGGGCCTGGTCATGCGGCAAGGCTTTGATCAGAGGCATGACGCTGCCGTTGACAGCGAAATGATCACGCCATGACAACAGCCATAGAAAAAAACCATGTAAAGAAAACCCATGTTAAGAAAACGCATGAAAAGAAAACGCATGTAATGAAAACACATGTGATGATTGTCACGGATGCCTGGTACCCGCAAATCAATGGTGTTGTGCGCACATTAACGCACACAAGAGATGGCCTGATGGCAAAAGGCTATGAGGTCACAATGCTCACCCCGGAGCATTTCAGAACCTTCCCCTGCCCCAGCTATCCCGAAATTCGGCTTTCGTTTATGCCCGCGAGCAAAGTCTCGGAAATTATCAGAACGCAATCTCCCGATATTATCCACATCGCCACTGAAGGGCCGCTTGGCTTGGCGGCACGCAATTTCTGCCTCAGAAACAATCTGAATTTCACCACCGCCTATCACACGCGCTTTCCTGAATATGTCCATTCGCGGATAAGGCTGCCCCTGAGCGTGACCTATGCCTTCATCCGCTGGTTCCACAAAGACAGCACCACCGTCATGGTGCCGACAAAAAAAGTCTTCAATGACCTGACTGAATGGGGAATTAAAAAACCGGACATCTGGCCACGCGGGGTTGATCTTGAATTGTTCGCGCCGCCAGCAAAACGCAAAGCCAACAAAAAACCTGTTCTGCTTTATGTCGGGCGCGTATCGGTTGAGAAAAACATCGAAGCCTTCTTGTCCCTGGATATAGATGCTGAAAAATGGGTTGTCGGCGATGGCCCGGCATTATCTGGCCTCAAGAAAGCCTATCCCGATGCTATTTTTCACGGCGCCAAAACGAAAGAAGAGCTGCCCGCTTATTATGGCCAGGCGGATGTTTTTGTCTTTCCTTCAAAAACCGACACATTTGGCCTTGTCTTGCTTGAGGCGATGGCATGCGGCCTTCCCGTGGCGGCGTATCCCGTCACCGGGCCGATTGATGTTGTCACCGATGACAAGGCCGGCGCTTTGGATGATGATTTGCATGCCGCTGTCACCAAAGCTCTTACGCTGTCAAGAGATGATGCGCGCGCCTATGCCGAGACCTATTCCTGGAGCAGGGCCACAGATATTTTTGAGAGTTTCCTTGTCTGTCGCCACGACAACGAAGACTATTCTGTTCTCAACAATCCCTATAAAGACAATTCCGGCGTGACCCGCGCCTGGAAAGCATTTTGGAATTCCTGGGCCGGTTTACGGTTTGCCATTAGTGAGGAAAGCGCCTTTCGCCAGGAATTGGTGCTGGCTTTGATACTCATTCCCTTTGCCTTGTGGCTGCCCGCGTCATTGACGCAAACATTGCTGATGGTCGCGTCCGTCTTTCTTGTGCTTATGATGGAATTATTCAATTCCGGCATTGAAGCGGCCATAGACAGGATTTCCTATGAAAAACACGGCCTGTCAAAACGCGCCAAAGATTATGGAAGCGCCGCGGTATTATTGGCGCTTTTGCTATGCGCCATAACCTATGGCACTATCCTCTATGACATCTACATGGTGGCCCCGTCTTGATGCCGGTGTCTTGATACCGATGTCCTGATGCCAGAAGACTATTCGTCTTTCGAATGTAGACCCCGCGTCAATCGCGGGGAGATATCACGCATTCCAGCTGGTTTTATCGGCCTTCGGGCGGAAGTTATCGATGAACTCACCTTCGGTCAGGAAATACACCTGTTCGGCAATACCGGCGATATAGTCGCCAATCCGCTCAAAGTTTTTGGTGATGAACAGCAGATGCACGCCAGAGACAAGGCCATCGGGGTTGGTGGACATCGCCTGGATAATTTCCTTGTGCAAGGCGGTGTGGATTTTATCAATTTCCACATCAGCATTACGCACCTCAACCGCCAGGTCACGGTTGCCGGTGTGGTAGGCTTCGAGGGCATTTTCAAGCATCGTCAGCAGCAGGTTTGACATATTCTCGACTTTGGACACAGGCACCAGATTGGCGCCATCAACCAGGACAACCTTGGTTCGGTTGGCGGTGTTGCGCGCGTAATCCCCCATGCGTTCCAGGATGGTGGCGACTTTTTGCATCACCAGCACATGGCGGAGGTCTTCAGCGCGAGGCGCGCGCAAGGCAATCACCTGAACCGCTTGTTCGATAATTTCCGCTTCAAGAGTGTCAACTTTTTTGTCTCTCTTGATCAGCTTGTCCAACCCTCTGTCCTCAAGTGTAGCGAGGGATTGCGTCGCCGCGGTGATTTGTTTTTGCACCAGCTCCGCAAGCTTGGTGATTTTGTCAGACATCTCTTTCAAATCTTGATCAAACGCCGAGCTAATGTGATTTGATGCGACCATGGGGTATCAGTCCTTTTGGTGGTGAGTGATCATGCTTTAACCGAAACGGCCGGTGATATAGCTGTTCGTCAAATCATGTTGTGGTGTTGTAAAGATTGATGACGGCTCGCCAACTTCAATCAAGCGTCCGAGATGGATATAAGCCGTTCTGTCAGAGACACGGGCCGCCTGCAGCATGGACTGGGTGACAATCGCAATCGAAAAGTCATTCCGCAACTCAAAGATTAACTCTTCAATACGGGCGGTGGCAATAGGGTCAAGGGCGGAGCAAGGCTCATCCATCAAAATGACTTCAGGCGAAACCGCGATCGCCCGCGCAATGCACAACCGCTGTTGCTGGCCACCGGACAGCCCTGTGCCCGATTGGTCAAGGCGAGTGTTGACTTCATCCCACAAGCCCGCGCGCCGCAGGGAGGCTTCAACAATGTCGTCCAATTCGTCTTTTGTTTTCGCCAGCCCGTGGATGCGGGGGCCATAAGCGACGTTATCATAAATGCTCTTTGGAAACGGGTTCGGCTTTTGAAAAACAATCCCGACGCGCGCTCGCAGCGGCACCACCTCAATCGTCGGGTCATAGATATCTTCACCATCAAGGCGGATATCACCGGCAACAGAGCAGATATCAATCGTATCATTCATGCGGTTCAGGCAACGCAGGAAAGTGGATTTCCCGCAACCAGAGGGGCCGATGAACGAAATGACCTCGCCAGTGCCAATATCAAGGGAAACATCATCAATGGCGCATTTGTCGCCATAATAGACCGTCACATTGCGGGCTGAAATTTTGGGGTTTTCAGCAAAGATATTGCCAACGGTTGGTGATTTTTCATTAGAATCGAACAAGGCACACACCTGAATTTTTGAGGTTACTGGTCATTACATTTCGCCAATTTCGGCTGTTGGAATTTACCGCCATTCTGAATTACCGCCATTCTGAATTACCGCCATTCTGAATTACTGCCATTTTGAATTACCAACGTCTTTCCAGTTTTTTGCGGATGATGATCGCGGCGGCATTCATCACCAGCAGGAAGAATAGCAAAATAATGATAGCGGCGCTTGTTTTATGCACAAACATCCGTTCCGCAAAATCAGCCCACATGAAGATTTGCACCGGCAATACTGTCGCCGGGTCGGTGAAGCCGCCGGGAATATCCACCACAAAAGCCACCATGCCGATCATCAGCAAAGGCGCGGTTTCGCCCAAGGCCTGGGCCATGCCAATAATGGTGCCTGTCAGCATGCCTGGCATCGCCAGTGGCAAGGTGTGATGGAAAACCGTTTGCACCTTACTTGCGCCAACCCCAAGGGCCGCGTCACGAATTGATGGCGGCACCGCACGGATGGCGGCGCGCGACGAGATGATAATCGTCGGCATGGTCATCAATGCCAGCACCACCCCGCCGGTGACAGGGATCGAGCGCGGCAGGCCAAAAATCCCGATGAACACCGCCAGGCCAAGAATCCCGAACACCACCGATGGCACCGCGGCAAGGTTGTTGATGTTCACTTCGATAAATTCGGTCAGCCTGTTCTTGGGCGCGAATTCCTCAAGGTAAATCGCGGTGCCAACACCAAGGGGAAAGGCCAGCACAAGACAGATGAACAAGGTCAGCAATGAGCCAAAAAAGGCGCCCTTGACCCCGGCCATTTCAGGGTTCCGT
>JAGWAQ010000109.1 GCA_021296375.1 Alphaproteobacteria bacterium | reverse complement strand
CCCCGCGCCATAGGAAGTCAAGGTTCCGGACGCCTTGCCGGTGCCGTCGGACAAACCGTAAGCGGCCCCATAACCGCCAAAAGCCAAGCCTGCGCCGACCAAGCTGAGCGCGCCACCCAAGCGGCCGACCAAGAAATCACCTGAGTTCAAAAAGCGTCAGCAGCAGCAGGCGCAATTGACCAGCAAGTTGCAAGACTTGACGGAACGCAAGAAACAGCAACGCCGCGCCGAACAGGAAAAGGAAAAGAAGAAACAGGAGGCCAAGGCCAAGCTCAATAAATTGCTGGAAAAACAGGCGAAGAAAAAGCAGGACACCGCTGACGCCGACCGCCAGGAGGCTGAAGAGAAAATCGAAGACCTGATCGGCCAGGCGCTCAATACCCCCCGCAAGACATCAGGGGCATTGGGGGCAACGGTGATCGACCAGTTGCGCAATCATCTGGCGATCTGCTGGTCACCGCCACCAGGGGCGGCGGGGGCTGATTCCCTTATTGTTGACATAATTGTGCGGTTGAATAATCGTGCCGAAGTTCAGGATGTGGAAATTGTGGACAAAGCGCGGATGAACAGAGACAGCACCTTCAAGGCCGCCGCCCGTGCCGCCCGACGGGCTGTTGTGGATTGCAGTCCGCTTCCACTGCCGCTGGATAACCACGACACGTGGAAAGAATTGCAATTTGAGTTTGATCCGCGTTTTATTACACGGAGCTGAATGTTGTTAACCCGGGTTTGATGAGCGATACCATGATGATGCCTACTCCCCTTCGACTGATGAAAACCGCGCAAATGGCGGTAATGGCTGTGCTGGCGGTGCTGGCGACGCTGATGCCGATGCCGATGACGGGCGGCGGCGTTGCCTTCGCGCAGACCGAAAAGATCACCATCACCGAAGGGTCGATCGAACCCACCCCCATCGGGATTGCTGACTTTACCGACGAAACGGGAAAGCCTGGTGTGCTGGGGCGTCAGGTGGCGGAGATCATCGCCAATGACTTGAACGGTTCGGGCATGTTCCGTTCCGAAGACAGCGCCTATCTTATCCCGCCGCCATCGGACCCTTCCATCAAGCCGGATTTTTCCGAATGGGCGCCGCTTGGGGTCAAAGCCTTGCTGGTTGGTTCAGCGACGGAAAACTCAAACGGCATGATCCAGATCGTCTTTATCCTCTGGGATGTGGTGACGGAACGTGAAATCATCGCTGGCGAAGGCGAGGTGTCAGAGGTCGGGTTGCGCCGCATTTCCCACCAGATCGCTGATCTGGTGTTTGAAAGCTGGACCGGTGACAGCGGTTATTTTGATACGCGCATCGTGTTTGTTGAAGAAAGCGGCCCCGCCGACAAGCGCGTCAAGCGTCTCGCCATCATGGATCAGGATGGCCATAACCCCACCTATTTGACGAATGGCTCATCGCTGGTGCTGACCCCGAGATTCTCGCCACTGGTGCAGGAAATCGCCTATCTTGATTATTTCAATGATGAACCCAGCGTTTATCTGATGAATGTGTCCACCGGCCGGTCGGAGCTTCTCGGGTCCTTCCCGGGGATGACCTTTGCCCCGCGCTTCTCCTTTGACGGCAAAAAGCTGATCATGTCGCTGGCCCAAAACGGCCTGACCGATATTTATGAAATGGACCTTGCCACCCAACAGCAACGGCAATTGACCAACAGCCCCTCTATCGACACCTCACCGTCCTATTCTCCTGACGGCGACAAGATCGTCTTCAATTCAGACCGTGGCGGCTCGCAACAAATCTATGTCATGGATTCTAACGGCCGAAATGTGCGCCGCATCAGCTTTGGCAAAGGCCGTTACGCGACCCCGGTCTGGTCGCCGCGCGGTGACATTATTGCCTTCACGAAAATGCATAAAGGTGAATTTTTTATCGGGGTCATGAACACGGATGGCACGGGTGAACGCCTGCTGGCGCGCGGATTCCTGGTGGAAGCTCCGACCTGGGCGCCGAATGGCCGGGTGTTGATGTATTTCAAGCAAAACCCCACCAATGAAGATGGTTCTGGCGGCGAGTCCTACCTTTACCGCATTGATATTACTGGCTTTAATGAACGCCGGATGATCACCCCGTCGTTTGCATCTGACCCCGCCTGGTCCCCGACCTTGCCGTAAGTCGTGATCACGGCAGGGGCAAGCCTTTGATCAGGTGGGAATATGGGAAGAGCATAATGCTGATTTTCAGCTATGCCCAGAAAAGCCTAGATAAATGGTTGTTTTCCGCAATATTTTAGAGTAAGACATCATTGTGTGAAATTTTGTCGGGTAGTCCGGCCGTTCAACAGGAGTATTCATCCATGACCAATCGAATTCTGGTGCTCATTGCGGCATTAGGGCTGCTGGCAGCTTGTGAAACCGCGTCCAAGGATTCCGGTGATGCCGCTGGCACAGCCGCTTCCTCATCCTCATCTACTTCAGCTTCCGCATCTTCCGCGGATTCCTCTTCATCTGCCGCGCAGACCCCGGCGGAAGAACTGGCCAGCATCGGCGATGCGGTGTTCTTTGATTACGACAGTTCAGCGCTGTCTGACGACGCGAAAGCCACTCTTTCTGCGCAGGCCGCTTTCCTTGCAGCGAACCCATCCATCACCATCACGGTTGAAGGTCATTGCGATGAACGCGGGACCCGCGAATACAACCTCGCCCTTGGTGAGCGTCGCGCGTCCTCCGCTCGTGACTACCTGGTTGCTCAAGGCGTAAACGCCGCCCGCATCAAGACGATTTCTTACGGTAAGGAACGCCCATCATTCATCGGCTCCAACCCTTACGCGTATTCAAAGAATCGTCGCGCGGTCAGCATCATCAAGTAAATTGAGCTGATTTGAATTTTTCGCCTGATCCTGTCTTGGGGTCAGGCGTTTTTTTTGCCATATTTATGACCAATTATATGGCTATGAACTTATACTTGTTTGTGCTTAGACAAATCTGAATTAACCACGTTGGACCCAGTTATGATGATCTTTTCACCTTTGACCCTGATCACACAGGCTTCCCGCCGCATGGCGCTGTCCGTTGCCGCCGCCGCGATGATGATGTCGGTACCGGCACCAGCCCTGGCGCAATCTTCGGTGGAGTTGTTCCAGAACAGGGTGAACGCGCTGGAAGAAGGGCTTAAGGATGTCCGCGGTATTCTGGAAGAAGATTTCCGCGCCCTAAAGCAATCCCTGGCTGATCAGGGCAGCGCGGCGCCGGAAAGCATCACCAATCTTGAAAACAAGATCGCCAAACTTGTCGATCAGATGAGCGCCATGAACAATCGCATCGAGCGCACGCTTGAGGTTGCCAGCGATAATGAGTTCCGCTTGTTGCGGATGGAAAAGCGCCTTGAAAGCCTGATGCGGATGGGGATTGACGGCAATCTGGCGGTGG
Source organism: Alphaproteobacteria bacterium (assembly GCA_021296375.1). Taxonomy (GTDB): domain Bacteria; phylum Pseudomonadota; class Alphaproteobacteria; order Puniceispirillales; family UBA1172; genus JAGWAQ01. The sequence goes on along the minus strand of JAGWAQ010000109.1, from coordinate 11,832 downwards.
TTGAGCCTGGCGGGCCTGAAACCAACACCGGCGCTGGCGAGGTGCCGTCCGCCTCCCTTAATGCCAACAGCAGTGAAGACGGCAACTGGACGATCAGCGCCAACAAGCTTGATGAAGAGATTGCCAATCTTCCGAATCCTGAAGACGCGGCCCCCACAAATCCGTCCCCCACAAATGCGGCTCAGGTTGATGAGGTTGCCGCCGCCGGAGAAGACGAGCCGAAGCAGCCTTCTGTTCTGCCGGAAGTCTCCCCTTACGAGCAGTATCGGTTCGCCCTCGGTCTTGCGCTCCAGAACAATCTCGACAAGGCCGAAGAAGCATTTGCCGAGTTTATTGCCATCAATCCTGACGATGAGCAGATCAACGACGCCACCTTCTGGCTGGGGCGCGTGCAGTTCTCCAAAGGGGCTTATGAGCAGGCGGCCATGACTTTCACGGAATTCAACACCCAGTGGCCGACCGATTCCCGCCGCGAAAAAACCACCCTCTGGATTGCGGAATCCATTTCCTATTTCGCCGCCAAGGATGAGGTCTGTGATTTGCTGGTGACCTTGCCGAATGTCATCGAAGACCCGCCCCCGAATTTCTTTGAACGCCTCGATGAATTGAAGCAGAAATCGGAATGCTCAAGCTAGGCAAAGCTCAGGATCTGGCGGTGATGTCCTGATGATGGCCTCACCGCAAAAAACTCCTGCGGCATCACCGCAACACATCCCTGCGGTGTTAACGCCGATGGCCGCTTTGGCTGAACTTGAACGCCGCGGCGTGACCCCCGCCACCACCAGTTTTGTGCTGGCGGTTTCGGGCGGCCCTGACAGCATGGCGATGGCGCCGCTCCTTCATCAATGGTGGCAAGACGCCCCGTCGCGGCAATCTCTGCTGGCGGTTGCGGGAAGGCTCGGCTGCTGAAGCTGCCCTCGTTTGCGCGCGACTGAAGGCCATGGGTATTCCCGCTGAAATCCATGCCGTCACGGCAACTCCGCCCGCCGCCGGTCTTCAGGATTGGGCGCGGCGGATGCGGTATCAACTGCTCTGGCGCGTGGCGATGGCACGGTCTGCTGTTATCGTGACCGGTCACCATGCCGATGATCAGGCGGAAACGGTCCAGATGCGGCTTGAGCGGGGGTCTGGCCTTGCTGGCGTAGGGGGGCTGAACTGGCTCCAGTCCTATGATGGTGCCCTTATCATCCGGCCTTTTTTGAAATTGCCGGCGGCAGAACTCCGCCGTTATGGCGCCCATCTTCCGGCAGTCGATGACGCGTCGAACCGTGATGAAAGGTTTGAGCGCGCGCGGTTGCGGCGGGATGCCCGGGGTTTTGCTGATCACGGGGTGACGGCGGATCGGCTTCAGCGTCTCGCCCGTGCCGCCCGAAGCATCACCGGGTATCTTGACGCTTGCCTGCATTCAGTTTGTCATCTTGACCCCCAGGGGTGGGCGTGTTTTCACCCCGATGAGCTGAAGGGCTTGCCGGAAGCCGTGCGTGTTCATTTGCTCCGCAATCTGGCGGCGGCGATGAATAGCGCTCAACACCCCCCCGGCGTTGCGGCGGCAGAACGGCTGTCGGCATGGCTGGACGCAACCGATAGCGGCACAACCACATTAGGGGGGCTGGAATGGCAAGCGCGGGGCGGTAAAATCTGGGTATTTCCCGAAGCCGAACGCCCCCCTGCGGCGCGTGCTGTTGAGGCGGGGCATGCGGTGTTTGATCAGCGCTGGGTGCTGAATATTCCTTGCCGCGGGGAGCTGGCGCCCTTGGGCAGTCTTCGGTTTGCGGCTTTGCGAAAGCACCACCCCCATATCCAGAAAGCCATCCAGAAAGCCCCGGCGCGGGCGTATTGGCGATGGCCGGTGTTCACCCCCTGGCAGGACAGTTCCGCCACCAAATTGGCGCAAAATGTCACATCCAGTGATAAAAACACCGCACAATGGGGGGGTGAAGGGTTCATTAGACTTGAAGATGGGGCTATCATCCCCCATTTAAGTAGGACATATTTATCGGTCAATGGTGACCATATCTCATCCCTTTGCATGTATTTTCATGCGCGGGATGGTTTTGCAGCTCAAGCGGGGCTGTCAGAAAGGCTTAACCCATGAACAACATGGCTCGGAACCTGATCATCTGGATGGTAATTGGCGTCGTCTTGATGGCGATTTTCAACATGTTCCAGAACGATAATGCCGCCACACGAACAAGCCAGGTGGCTTATTCGGATTTTGTCGCGCAGGTCGAATCAGGGGATATGCGTGAAGTCACGATCGAGGGCAGCAATCTTTACGGCGTGACCCAGAACAATATTCCCGTCACCTCCTACATGCCGGCAGGCACCGATGTGGTGACAGTTCTGCGCGAAAACAACGTCCGTATTCTGGCCCGCCCTGATGACAGCAATTCCCCGGGCTTGTTCTCTATTCTGCTCGGCTGGTTCCCGATGCTGCTGTTTATCGGTGTCTGGATTTTCTTCATGCGCCAAATGCAAGGCGGCGGCCGCAATGGCGCCATGGGCTTTGGCAAATCCCGCGCCAAGATGTTGACGGAACACCATGGCCGGGTGACGTTTGAAGATGTCGCCGGTATTGATGAAGCGAAAACCGAACTTGAAGAAGTGGTGGATTTCCTGCGTGACCCGTCACGTTTTCAGCGTCTCGGCGGCAAGATCCCCAAAGGGGTTCTGCTGGTGGGGCCTCCGGGTACAGGTAAAACCTTGCTGGCGCGGGCGATTGCCGGCGAAGCCAATGTGCCGTTCTTCACAATTTCCGGTTCCGACTTTGTGGAAATGTTTGTCGGTGTCGGCGCCAGCCGTGTTCGCGATATGTTTGAACAGGGCAAGAAAAACGCCCCCTGCATCATTTTTATTGATGAGATTGACGCCGTTGGCCGTCACCGTGGCGCTGGCCTTGGCGGCGGTAACGATGAACGTGAACAGACCCTGAACCAGATGCTGGTGGAAATGGACGGGTTTGAAGCCAATGAAGGCGTCATCCTGATCGCCGCCACCAACCGCCCTGACGTGCTTGACCCGGCGCTGTTGCGTCCCGGCCGTTTTGACCGTCAGGTGGTGGTCCCTAATCCTGATGTGCTGGGGCGTGAGAAAATCCTCAAGGTTCATATGCGCAAGGTTCCGCTTGCCAATAATGTTGAACCACGGGTGATCGCCCGCGGCACCCCGGGGTTCTCCGGTGCTGATCTGGCCAACCTTGTCAATGAAGCGGCCTTGCAGGCGGCGCGCAAAAACCGCCGCACCGTCTCCATGGCGGAATTCGAGGAAGCCAAGGACAAGGTCATGATGGGGGCGGAACGCCGCTCCATGGTGATGAGCGATGATGAAAAGCGCCTGACGGCTTACCACGAAGCTGGCCATGCCGTGATCGCCCTTCATGAGCCGGAATCAGACCCTATTCACAAGGCGACGATTATCCCCCGTGGCCGCGCCCTGGGGATGGTCATGCGCTTGCCTGAAGGCGACCGTGTGTCGATGGCCAAGGACAAGCTGTTCGCTGATTTGCGTGTCGCTTGTGGTGGCCGTATCGCAGAAGAGCTGATCTTCGGTCCTGAAAAAGTCACCACCGGCGCGTCCAGCGACATCCGCATGGTGTCTGACGTCGCCCGCCGCATGGTGACGGAATGGGGCCTGTCGGACAAGCTCGGCTTCCTGGCCTATTCGGCAGATGAGCAAGAGGTCTTCCTCGGGCGGTCCGTGTCCCAGCAAAAGAACATGTCGGATTCCACCGCTTCCATCATTGATACGGAAGTGCGGGCGATCGCCGATGGTGCCTATGACGCCGCCACCAAGATGCTGAAGAAACATGCCGATCAGCTCGAATTGCTGGCCCAGGCCCTGCTGGAATACGAAACCCTGTCCGGTGATGAGATCAAGACCATCATCGAAGGCGGGACGATTGTCCGTAATGAGGATGATCTGCCGGAAACCCCGCGGGCGAAATCCCGCACCGGCATCCCCGGTGGCGCCCGCAAGCCCAGCACGGACCAGACCCCCGACGCCTCGGCCTAAGCCTGATGCCGCATCGCGTCTCGCAATTGCCGATGCCGCCATGCGCGGATGATCGCGCCGACGGGGGGAATTGCCGCACCTGGCTTCGGCCGGTGGGGATGGTTCCGCTTGCCGACCCGGAAATCTCCCAAGGCGGGGCCTCTCAAGGCTTTAGCCCACAAGGCGGGCCTTCCCAAGGGATGGCCCTTCAAGGCGTCACCCCCCTGGCGGGTGGCCCCATGGGGTTCACCCATCTTGATGTCATCAATGACCGGGGGGGCGAGCTGACGGTGTGCCGCATTGCCAATGACCAGCTGATGGACAATGCCGCCGCTGGCGGGGCTGATGCCGAAGCCCGCGCCCAGCAATTGTTTGATCGCATCACCCGTCGGCGCGAAGATTTCGCCGGGCTCAGCCTTGATGCCCCGCGCATCATGGGGATACTCAACACCACTCCTGACAGTTTTTCCGATGGTGGCGATAACGCCGCCGCTGATGCGGCACTCCGTAGCGCGCAACAGATGATCGCTGATGGCGCCGATATTCTGGATATTGGTGGCGAATCCACACGCCCCGGGGCTGACCCTGTGGGGTTTGATGAAGAATGCCGCCGCATCCTGCCGGTGATCACGCCGCTTGCCGAAGCCGGGCATGTCGTCTCCGCCGACACCCGCCATACCAATGTCATGGCCACCGCCCTTGACGCTGGCGCGGCGATCATCAATGACGTGGGGGGGTTGCGCGATGATGGCGCCGTTCAGCTGGTGGCGGAACGTGCCGCCCCGTCGATCATCATGCATATGCAGGGTGAACCGGGGACCATGCAGGATAACCCCTGCTATCATTACGCCCCGACGGATATTTACGACTGGCTCGAGCAGCGCATTGCGGTTGCCCAGGCGGCGGGCTTGTCGCGCGCTGACCTTGCCGTTGACCCGGGGTTTGGTTTTGGCAAGACCCCGCGTCATAACATGGAAATCATGGCAACGATCACGCTCCTGCATGGGTTGGGCGTGCCGATTGTTCTCGGCGTCTCGCGCAAGTCGACCATTGCCCATTTCTCAAAAGGCGAGGCGGCGAAAGATCGTGTTGCCGGATCGGTTGCGCTGGCGGCACTGGCGCTTCCCCAAGGGGTGCAGGTGTTCCGCGTCCATGATGTCGCTGAAACCGCCCAGGCGCTTGGCAATACCCGGGCCTTTGCCGCCGCCGCGTTGTAGCGGGTGATCGGTATTTCAGCATCTTCCGGTTTGATCAATTTGCCGCTATGATGGCGTAAACTGATCACGCGCAAAGGGCAGGATTTCATGGCAGGATTGTTTGGAACAGATGGCGTTCGCGCGCGCATCAACACAGGCCCGATGACCGCGGAAAACATCATCCGTATTGCCCTTGGTGCGGGCAAATATTTTCTTGATCAACGCGCCCGCAGTGGCGGTGGTGATCAACGCCGGCCCCTGGTGGTGATCGGCAAGGACACCCGACTTTCCGGCTATATGATCGAAGCGGCACTGCAAGCGGGGTTCGCCTCAATCGGCATGGACACCCGCCTGCTGGGGCCGTTGCCGACCCCTGGTGTGGCCTATTTGACGCGCACCATGCGGGCTGACCTCGGGGTCATGATCTCCGCCAGTCACAACCCGCATTTTGACAATGGAATCAAGCTTTTCGGTCCTGACGGCTTCAAGCTGCCCGACGCGGCGGAAGCCGATATCAGCACCATTGTTTCAGGCCATATCCCGCTTGCGGAACCGGCTGATCTGGGGCGCGCCCGCCGCATGCTGGATGGCCTGGGGCGATATGTCGAAACCGTCAAGACCGCCATTCCCCGCAACATGCGTTTCGACGGGCTGAAGGTGGTGGTGGATTGCGCCAATGGCGCGGCGTATCGCGCGGCACCAGATGTGCTGTTTGAACTGGGGGCCGATGTTATTCCCATCGCCACGACGCCTGATGGCATGAACATTAACGAAGGCTGCGGGGCGGTGCATCCCCAGACCATGGCGGAGGCGGTTGTTGCCCATGGCGCTGATGTGGGGATTGCCCTTGACGGTGACGCGGATCGGCTCATCCTGTCGGATGAAAACGGCGGCATCCTTGATGGTGACCAATGCCTGGCGGTGATCGCCGATGGCATGAAATCAGCCGGCGAACTGGCCCATGACATGGTGGTCGGCACCTTGATGACCAATCACGGCCTCAATCAATGGCTTGCAACCCGCGGCATCGCGCTCGAACGCACCAATGTCGGGGATCGCTATATTCTCGAACGCATGCGGTCAGGCGGGTTTGTCCTTGGGGGGGAGCCGTCGGGGCATATCCTGATGACCGATCATTCGACCTCCGGTGACGCGATCATGGCGGCCCTCAAGATGCTGGCGGCCCTCAAGACGTCGGGCCGACCGGCAAGCGAATCCCTTCGGCGGTTCACGGCCTTGCCGCAACGCATCATCAACATCAAGGGCGATGATCGTGACCACATGGTGGCCACCATCAACCACGCGACGGTTCAGGCCGCGATCACGGATTCCGAAGCTGATCTCGGCCAGACAGGGCGGGTGGTGATCCGCCCGTCAGGCACAGAACCGCTGTTGCGTGTTATGGTTGAGGCCGAAGACCAGCACCAGATGAACACCGTCTGTGAGGCCATTGCCAAGGTGATCGAAACCCANNNNAGTTTGTTGCCTGATCAGCTTGCAGCAGGCGTGGCGCGCCCCAATCCGCCATGCAGGTCGAGCAGGCTTTCCATCCATGGGGTGAGCGCATCATCCGCGCTGATCAAGGCGTAGGGTGAGCATACCCGCGCCCATTGCATCACCCCGAACAGCAGGTAATCAGCCATGGCGGGGGTATCGCCGCTGATAAAGCCGCCTTTCGCCAGTGCCTTGCGGAACGGGTCAAGCTGGGTGCTTAAAGTCTCGCGATGGGCGTCGCGTTGCGCGCAGACCTCATCAAGGCTTTTGCCAAATCGTGTCGTGCGGCTTTCAATGAAATAATCACGGTCAGCGCCATCCAGCACATCGGGAATATCTTTCAGGATGATTTTCACCACCGTCGGAAAGAGGATGGTCTGAACATAACGATGCATGAAATCATAAGCGGCATGGCTGGCGGCCCCGCCGGGGAAAAGCGTCGGGGTGGGGCAAATCTCCTCCAGACGATCGGTGATGATTTTGGAATCGTCACTGACCGTGCCATCAGCCTCCACCATCAGCGGAAAGGATTTGCCTCCCGCCGCGATCACCTGGTCCTTCTGGGTGAAGTCAAGGGGTTTCACCTCCGCCGCAATGCCCTTATGGGCGAGCGCCATTTTCGCGTGCCAGCACCAGGGGCTCAAGGCCGCACCATCCTTGGTGATGAGGTCGTATAAAATCGGAGCTGAAGTCATCGTTGAAATCCCTATGTCAAAATCGCCTCCAGTTTATCGGCAGATGTGCCGTGAGGGAAGGGGTTGACAATATCGTTCAAGCGACTATTTTCATCAGCGGGCCGCCACTCCCCAACGAGTGGCCACATTTTAGAGGATGGGGTTATGAAACCTTCAGCACGCATTTCGTTGTCGCGTCCCACGCGGCGTCCTGCCAATTGCCATTTTTCCAGTGGCCCCACCCGAAAGCGACCAGGCTGGTCTCCCGACGTTTTATCGGATGCTTGCCTCGGCCGGTCCCACCGCGCCAAACCCGGCAAAGCCAAACTCCAATATTCCCTTGATTTAATGCGCCAGTTGTTGCGCCTGCCTGATGATTACCTGATCGGGATCGTGCCCGCTTCTGATACCGGCGCGGTTGAAATGGCCATGTGGTCACTGCTCGGCGCGCGGGGGGTGGATATGCTGGTCTGGGATGCCTTTGGCAAGTCCTGGGCGACGGATGCCGCCAAACAGCTCAAGCTTGATGATCTCCGTATTTTTGACGCGCCTTACGGGCAATTGCCGGATTTCGGCCAGCTTGAGGATGACCGTGATGTTGTCCTGACATGGAACGGCACTTCCGCTGGCGTAAGAGTTCGACATGATCACTGGATCAATTCCGGGCGTGAAGGGCTGATCATTGCTGATGCCACCTCCGCTGCTTTTGCCATGCCCATGCCGATTGACAAGCTCGATGTAGTGACGTTTTCCTGGCAAAAATCCCTCGGAGGTGAGGCGGCCCACGGCGTGCTTGTGCTGTCCCCGAAAGCGGTTCAGCGGCTGGAAAGCTACACCCCGCCATGGCCGATCCCGAAAATCTTTCAGCTCGCCAAGGACAACAAGCTGATCGCCGGAATTTTCACCGGCGCCACCATCAACACCCCGTCGATGCTGTGTGTCGAAGACGCGATTGACGCGCTGGAATGGGCGCAATCGGTCGGGGGGCTGGACGGGTTGATCGCCCGCACAGATGCCAATTTTACCGTTATCGACAACTGGATGAAGGGCCATAATGACCTCGCCTATCTGGCGCAGGACCGATCGGCGATTTCCCCCACCTCCATCACCCTGACCATCACGGCAGACTGGTTCACGGCATCGCCCCCGGAAGAGCAAGCGAAACTGGCCAAAGACCTGACGGCATTGCTGGAAGAAGAAGGGGTTGCGCTTGATATCGACGCTTATCGTGACGCGCCCCCCGGCTTGCGCATCTGGGGCGGGCCGACGGTCGAGGCGGAAGATCTGGCCGCGCTCACCAACTGGATCGACTGGGGTCTTCATACCATTCACATGCGCGCAACAGCGCAATAACGTCATTACGGACAAAGGACATCATCATGCCACGTGTATTGATCAGCGACAAATTAAGCGAAACAGCGGTTCAGATTTTCAAGGATCGGGGGATTGAGGTGGATTACCGCCCCGGCCTTGATGCTGATGAACTGCTTTCTGTTCTTGGTGATTACGATGGTCTTGCCATTCGATCAGCCACCAAAGTCACGAAAGAGGTGCTGGACCATATCGCGGGCGGCAAGCTCAAGGTCGTGGGGCGCGCCGGCATCGGGGTGGATAACATCGATATTGCCGCCGCCACTCACCACGGGATTGTGGTGATGAACACGCCGCATGGCAACGCCGTCACCACCGCCGAACATGCGATTTCCATGATGCTGGCGTCATCGCGGATGATCCCCCAGGCCCATGCCTCGACGGTCGCGGGCAAGTGGGAAAAATCAGCCTTTGTCGGCACGGAAGTCACGGGCAAGCGGCTTGGGCTTGTGGGCTGCGGGAACATCGGGTCGATCGTCGCCGACCGCGCCCAGGGGTTGAAAATGAAGGTCATGGTGTTTGACCCTTACTTAAGCGAAGACAAGGCCAAAACCCTTGGGGTCGAAAAGCTTGAGCTGGATGATCTGCTGGCGAAAGCGGATTATGTTTCGCTTCACACCCCCTTGACCGACGCCACCCGCAATATCATCGACGCGTCAGCAATCGCCAAAATGAAGCGCGGGGCAAGGTTGATCAATTGCGCCCGTGGCGGATTGGTGGATGAAGTTGCCTTGCGCGGGGCGCTGGAAACCGGCCATCTTGCGGGCGCCGCCATGGATGTTTTTGTTGAGGAACCCGCGCGTGAGAATATCCTGTTTGATGCGCCTAACCTTGTGGCGACGCCGCATCTTGGGGCCTCTACCGCCGAAGCGCAGGAAAAGGTCGCCCTTCAGATCGCTGACCAGATTTCCGATTACCTGCTCGATGGCGCGGTCAGCAACGCCATCAACATGCCTAATGTGACCGCCGAGGAAGCGCCAATTCTGGTGCCGTACATGGAGCTTGCCAATAAGCTCGGCTCAATCCTGGGGCAGGTGACAAAGACCGCGCTTAAAACCGTGTCGGTGGAATTTGAGGGCGCGGCATCAGGGCTGAATACCGATCCGGTGATGGCGGCCTGGCTGGCGGGGTTGATGGCCCCGGTGATGGCTTCTGCCAATATGGTCAATGCCTCAAGCCTGGCGCAATCCCGCGGGATCAATGTTTCCGCCGTCCGCCATGACCGCCCTTGCGACTATCAGAGCATGATCCGTGTTTCCATCAGTTATCGCGCCCAAGGCGGGGATGATGTCTCGCGCACCATTGCGGGAACACTGGTGGCGGGTTCCATGCCGCGGATCGTCGAGGTGCAGGGCATTGGCGTTGAAAGCGATTTCCCCAGCAATCTTCTGTACCTGCGCAATTACGACAAGCCCGGGTTTATCGGGGATCTTGGCTCGCTTTGCGGCGATAAGGGGATCAATATTGCCACTTTCCATCTCGGTCGCCGTGATGTTGGGGGGGAAGCGATTGCCCTTGTTGAAATCGACGATGTGCCAGACCTGGAATTTGTGGATGCCCTTCGCGGCTTGCCGCAGGTTGTCCGTGCCGACACCCTGAATTTCGGGTAATCAGCCAGGGGGTATAACCGGCATTAGTCCTGTGTCGCGTCATAAAGACGTTGCCATTCCGGCGTTTGATAAGCGTCGGCGGTGGATTTAATCAGGTCGATGGGGCGGTTGTTTTCGGCGTTGTTGGCACTGGCATCAGCGCCATTGTCCAGCAGTGCGGCGATCACATTCCTGTGGCCTTCGCTGGCCGCCAGATGAAGCGGTGTTCCCGAAAAATAATGGTTGCGGGCGTTCATATCTGCCCCCACCTCGAGCAAGATCAGAACCGCATCAAGCTGGCCCATCCATGCCGCCAGATGCAGGGGGGTTCCGCCGCTCAGGGCAGGGACGTGGAACGGCGTGCGGCCATGCTTGGCGCGGGCATCAATTCGCGCCCCTGCGCCGATCAGGATGGTCATGGCATCGGGCTGGCCAAAAAACGCCGCGACATGCAAAGGGGTTAATCCGGTGCGTGTTCGCGCCTCGATATCCTCGCCCGACTTCAGCAAATCCAGAATCTTGGTGATGTCACCCGTGGCGGCGGCATCATGAATATCAAGGGTGATGGGAAGTTCAGTCATGAGCGGTGATCCTCTCTTGCGCGTGATGTCAGGGCAAAACTGATGAGCGGTCATCCAACTCATTTCAGGAAAAGTCAGAAGACGCACCTATCCTAACCGCAAAAAGTTAAGGAAAGTTTAACGCTCGCCAGAAATGCGGATCCGGCGGGGGCGGGCCTTTGAGCGGCGCTTTCTGATTGCAGAAAATCATGGGCTGAGGTAGGAAGTAGGGGTCATATACCCCCACTTCATCAGGCATTAAGGTTGTCTTATGGCAAATGCGCCCACATCCCCGTCGAAAGGGGCCAAATCCAAAGGTCTGCTGCCCGCAGGGTTGAGCGATTTGATGCCGGTTGAAGCCGCCCGCGAAGCCTCCGCGGTTTCCTCTATTATGGGGAGTTTCGCAGCCCTTGGGTACGCGCGGGTCAAACCGCCCCTGGTGGAATTTGAGGACACATTGCTGGCCGATGGGCCGGGGGCTGTGCTGGCGCAAAACACCTTCCGGGTGATGGACCCGCAATCGAGCCGCATGATGGCCATTCGCGCGGATATGACGGCGCAGATTGCCCGTATTGCCCGCTCCCGCATGGCGCATCAGCCGCGGCCGTTGCGCCTTGCCTATTCCGGTGATGTGCTGCGGGTCAAGCCGGACCCCCTGAACCCTGAGCGGCAATTGACGCAAGTCGGGGCAGAGATGATCGGCGCCAATAAAACCTTGCATGACGCCGAGCTTGCGATTGCCGCGCTTGTTGCGCTTGATCGCGCCGGGGTCTCCAGCCTGACGATTGATCTTGGCGTGCCGCGCCTGCTGGCGGCGATCGTGCCTGATGACGCGATCCGCAATGGTGATCTTGTGCAGGCGGTATCGTCAAAAGATCATATGCTGGTGCGCGCCCATGGCGGCGACGCGGCGGCATTGCTGTGCCGGTTGCTTGACCTGCCGATGGCCAAAGACATG
>JAGWAQ010000004.1 GCA_021296375.1 Alphaproteobacteria bacterium | reverse complement strand
ACGCCTTGGGGTTTGAAACTGACCACCGGTATTATTTGCCCGCGGCGGCGATGTTGCGGCACCTCGGCCATGAGCAGATCAGGCTGCTGACCAATAACCCTGATAAAATCGCCCAGATTGAAAGTTGCGGGATTACGGTCAAGGAACGCATTGCCCTAACGCCGGACAGCAACCCCTATAACAGCGATTACCTCAACACCAAAAAAACCCGCACCGGCCATCTGCTTGACTAAGCCCTCTGCTTGACTAGGCCCTCTGCTTGACTAGGCCCTTGTCATCAGGCCTCGACCGGGCGCGCCCCAAACAGCGATGACCCCACCCGAACATGAGTCGCCCCGAAACGAATGGCCGTGTCGTAATCCCCGCTCATCCCCATGGAAAGTTTGCTCACCCCGGCGGCGGCGGCAAGCGTCTTGAGCAGGGCAAAATGCATGGCAGGTTCCTCATCAACCGGCGGAATGCACATCAGCCCCGTGACATTAAGCCCATAGGTCGCGCGGCAGGTGCCGACAAATTCCACCGCCTGATCCGGGGTAATGCCGGCTTTCTGGTCTTCATCACCGGTATTGACCTGAACGAAACAGTCGAGCTGACGCCCCTGCTTTTGCATTTCCTTGGCCAGACTGGCGGCGAGCTTTTCACGATCAACCGTCTCGATGACATCAAACAGGGCCACGGCATCCGCCGCTTTGTTGGTTTGAAGAGGCCCGATCAAATGCAACGTCAGGTCTTTATGGGTGGCGCGGCGGTGCTGCCATCGCGATTGCGCTTCTTGGACGCGGTTTTCACCAAAAATCCGCAAACCCGCTTGAAGGGCGGCGTCAATGCGATCATCAGGTTGTTTTTTCGACACCGCGATTAGCGTGACGTCAGAAGATAAACGGCCGTCATCACCGGCGGCACGGGCGATATTGGATTGAATTTCAGCTAAAGCGGAAGAGATGGTCATGTCATGGTTCGCCTGATGGTGATCAATTCAATAGTATATAGCGGTCTATATATAGTCATCCTTCGGTATATAGTCATCCGGTATATAGTCATCCCGCGGTCTTGAATATAGCTCGACGCCTTAAACACCGGCAACCGCAACACACACCGCATGACGAAGGCCGGTCAGGGCTGATTACAGCCAAAATACCCTGCAATTCCGATCCTTTGAGCCATATGTGTCATTTTTGCAACAGCTCTGGTTAACTTGTGTTATTTTTGCATATTAGTATTTAATTATTTATTAACGATCCCTATAAATGATGGTGTTGCCAATCGTGGCAATGTTAACTCAACTATGGAGATTACCCATGCGTTAGGTTCTTCTTGCTTCTTCTGCTCTCGTAGCAGTTGCTGCAGTTTCGTCAGCTTCTGCTAACGTTTCTGTAACTGCATACTATGAATTTGGTTACTCATCAGTTTCCGATAACGTTTCTGCCGACATGCGTCCTTCCGGCGACAACGACAAGATGTTCTCAGACTCTGAAGTTCACTTCAAGTTTGACACCACTTCCGACTCCGGTCTGAACTTCGGTGCCGTCTTCGAAACCGAAGGTACAACTTCTGCTTCCGGTACTGACGAAGCGTCCATGTACATTTCAACTGCTGAAATGGGCAAGCTGACCCTCGGTGAAAACGACACCGCTTCTGACAGCTTCCAGGTCTGGACCCCAGGCAACCGCAACATGGCCACCCAGGCTGACGCTGCTGGCGCAAAGACCGCTGCCGACGATGCTGTTGCCAACGGTCTGAAGCAGTACGCCACCGACTCCCAGTTTGGTGACGCGACTCGTCTGACCTACGTCACTCCAAACCTCGGCGGCATGACCCTCGGCTTCTCCTACTCCGATGGCGACAACGCTTCCACCGGTAAGAACGCCGACACCTCCATGGGCTTCAGCTACGCCACCGATCTGGCCGGCGCTTCTGTAACCCTGAAGGCTTCCCAGCGTTCCAACGGTGAATCCGGTGACGATTCTGTTGACGCAACCGCATTTGGTGTTTCCGTTGCATACGGCGACATCAGCCTGGGTGCTTCTTCAACCACCGAAGACAGCAAAGCTTCTGACTTCAAAACCACCACTACCGGTTACGGTATCGGTTACGCAGTCAACAGCGACCTGTCCGTTTCTGCCGCTCTGGCCAACTCTTCTGACGACAAGTCCAAGAACGAACTGGAAACCACTTCCATTGGCCTGTCCTACACCATTGCTTCTGGTCTGAACTTCTCTGTTGCTTTCAACAGCTCAGCTTATGACGAAGACGGTGGTACCGCCAACGACATGACCACCGACGAACTGCGTGCGTCAATCCAGGCAAACTTCTAATCTTATTTAGAAGCACTTTTGAGAAAGACCGCCCTCGTGGCGGTCTTTTTTTATGTGAAGTTGTGATTTCACATGATAGTTTTGCGCTATGATTTAAAAATGTTATATATTCATTCATCTGAACCCTATTGCTGAAAGACCTGTGATCATGCCCGCAAAAAATGCCGCTTCCACCATCAGTCGTGTCGCTCTTGTCCTGACGGCACTTGGTCTTGCGTCCTGTTCCTCCCTGCCGGCGCCAAAACCGGCGGAAGAACCTGTCGACCGCACTTTTGGCGAAGGGTCCCTGATCAACAATGACGGTGAGCAAGGCATCAGCCTGTCAAAACTGCTTGATCCGCAAGCCAATAGCGGGGCCGGGGCTTTGCCGATCAACGCTTTGTTGTGGCGCGCCTCGCTTGATACGGTTTCCGTCCTGCCGCTGTCCAGCGTTGATACTTTTGGCGGGTCCATCATTACCGAATGGTATGCCCACCCTGAAGAGCAAACCCAGCGCATTAAAGTCAGTATTTTTGTGATTGGCCAGGAACTTCGCGCCGACAGCATCAAGGTTTATGTCTATCTTCAGGAACGCCCCGAAGGGATGTTCGACTGGTCTGACGCTGGCCGTGACCAGGGTCTGGCGACACGTCTTGAGGATTTGATCCTGACCCGCGCGCGTGAAATTCGTGCCGCGGCTGTTTCCGAAAGCAATTGATCCACCTTTTTTACGGTTTTGACCATGTCTCGTCTCGACGCAAGCGGCATTGAGCAAAAATGGCAACAGCGCTGGCAGGATGCCGGTTGCTTTGATGCCTCAATGCAATCCGACAAGCCCAAATATTATGTCCTGGAAATGTTCCCCTACCCATCGGGGCGCATCCACATGGGGCATGTCCGCAATTACACTTTGGGGGATGTCGTGGCGCGCACCAAACGCGCCCGCGGCTTTAATGTTCTCCACCCCATGGGATGGGATGCCTTTGGCCTGCCGGCTGAAAATGCCGCCATTGAACGCGGCGTTCACCCTGCCAAATGGACCCATGAAAACATCGCCGGAATGCGCGATCAGCTTAAAAGCATGGGGCTGTCCTACGATTGGTCGCGGGAATTCGCGACCTGCGATGCGTCCTACTACCGGTTTGAACAGCAAATGTTCCTGGATTTCCTGAAGCATGACCTGGCTTATAAAAAAGAAAGCTGGGTCAATTGGGATCCCGTTGAAAATACCGTTCTGGCCAATGAACAGGTGGTGGACGGGTGCGGCTGGCGTTCCGGCGCGCCGGTTGAACGCCGTCTTCTCTCGCAGTGGTTTTTGAAGATCACGGCATTTTCCGAAGAACTGTTGACCGCGCTTCAATCGCTTGATCGCTGGCCGGACCGTGTCCGCACCATGCAGCACAACTGGATCGGTAAATCCGAAGGCGCGCGGGTTCGTTTTGCCCTCTCTGACCCCGCCGCCGCCGGTGCTGATGAGATCGAGGTCTTCACCACCCGCCCCGATACCCTTTTTGGCGCAAGTTTTATCGCCCTTGCCGCCAATCACCCGATTATTCTGGGCCTCGCCGATGGCCATGATGGCCTGACGGCGTTTGTGGAGGAATGCAATCGCATGGGAACGTCCCAGGCGACGATTGAAGCGGCAGAAAAGCAAGGGTTTGACACCGGCTTAACCGTTGATCACCCGTTTGACGCGTCGATTAAACTGCCGGTCTATGCCGCCAATTTCGTGCTGATGGATTACGGCACCGGCGCGATTTTCGGTTCCGCCGGCCAAGACCAGCGTGACCTTGATTTTGCGCAAAAATATGATATTCCCCTCCGTCCCGTTGTTTTGCCTGACGGTCACGCAACTGATGAATTCGTCAATGAGGTGATATCATCAGGGGTGGCCTATACCGGCGACGGCACGTTGTTCAATTCCCGGTTTCTTGATGGCCTGCGTGTTGAAGAAGCCCTGCCCGCTGCGATATCAAAGCTGGAAGAGCTCCGTCGCGGTGATCGTGAAACAACCTGGCGTCTGCGTGACTGGGGGGTTTCGCGTCAACGGTTCTGGGGCTGCCCTATTCCTGTTGTTCATTGCGATGATTGCGGGATTCAGCCGGTTCCCGAAGACCAGTTGCCCGTGACCTTGCCTGATGATGTTGATTTCGACACGCCCGGCAACCCGATTGCCAATCATCCCACCTGGAAACACACCACCTGCCCAGGCTGTGGCGGCAAGGCGGAACGCGAAACCGATACGTTTGACACGTTCTTTGAAAGTTCCTGGTATTTCCTGCGTTTCGCAGACCCGAACCCTGACATTGCGTTTTCCAGGGAAGCGGTCAATTACTGGTTGCCCGTGGACCAATATATCGGCGGGGTTGAACACGCCGTGCTGCACCTCTTGTATTCACGGTTTTTCACCCGCGCGCTGTCGGTCTGCGGCTATCTTGATCTCGATGAGCCGTTCGACGGCATGATGACCCAGGGCATGGTTTGCCACCAGACGTTCAAATCCAGCGATGGCCAATGGTTGTTCCCGACGGATGTGACGCGTCAGGGCTCAGGCGATTGGGTGGTGACGGAAACCGGCGCGACGGTTGATGCCGGCCGTATCGAAAAAATGAGCAAATCCAAGCGCAACGTCATCGACCCGGAGTTGATCATCAGCGAATATGGCGCCGACACCGCGCGGCTGTTCATGATGTCGGATTCCCCCCCTGAACGTGACATGGAATGGACCAATTCCGGGGTTGAGGGCGCGTCGCGCTTTATCAATAAAGTCTGGCGCCAATCCCAGGCTGATGCCGATCGCCCCATGGCGGAAGCCGGGCAGGAGATGCCGTCTGCGCTGGATGATGAGGCAAAAACCCTGATCACCGCCACCCATCAGGCGATCGCCAGCATCAGCGAAGATATTGACCGTTTCCGTTTCAACCGCTGCGTTGCCGCGCTTTACACCTTGTCCAATGCTATTGCTGACCTGAAAGGCAATAGCGAGAGCCAGAACTGGGCGCGCCGCTTTGCCACCGAAAACCTTGCGCTTCTGCTGGCGCCGATTGCGCCGCATATTGCCGAAGAAATGTGGGCTAATCTTGGTCATGACACCATGGTGGCGCAACTCAGCTGGCCTGAAGCGGACCCGAAATGGCTGGTGAAAGACACCATCAGCATCGCGGTTCAGGTTAACGGCAAGCTGCGCGGCACCATCGATCTTGCGCCAGACAGTGATAAAGCTGTGGCGGAAGAATTGGCGCTTGCATTACCCGCCGTTCAGAAGATACTTGAAGGGAATGCCCCGAAAAAAGTCATCGTTGTGCCAAACAGGATCGTCAATGTCGTTGCTTAAATCCATTGTTGCCCTTGCTCTTGCGGTTGCCCTTGCGGGTTGCGCCAACACCTCCAGGATCAGTGATGATATTCACGCTGAAATGGGGAAAATCATGGTGGTGACGGAAAAAGGCCGTGCCGAACAACTGTTCCGTCAGGAATTTGAGCGGCTGGTGGCCCGTCACGGCATCAGCGACGCGCAATACCGCCTGGAAACCACCATCGCCAGCACCCGCGGCGACAACAACATGGTGATGCGCGTGCAATATTCGCTCTATGATCGTGAAAACGGCACGGTCTTGACCTCCAAGACCTTCAGCTCTTCGGCCTCGATCGGGGGGGTATCCTCGACCTTCGGATCTGATCAGGCGACTATTCACGCCCGCGAACGCCTGAGCATGAATTTGGCGCAGAAAATCTACAATCACCTGATTCTGTTCTTCACTCAGGCCAAGTCGAACTCATGAAGATCAGCGGCCGTGGTGTTGACCCTTTTCTGGCCAACCCCCCGCATGACCTGACCGCGGTGTTGATTTATGGCCATGACCTGGGCCTTATCAAGGAACGTGCGGCGACCATTGCCCGTCATTTTGTCCCTGATTTGAATGACCCGTTTTCCGTCACCAGTTTATCGGCTGACGCGATTGTCAAGGACATCGCGCTGCTGGTGGATAGCGCCGCCGCCATGCCTGCCATGGGGGGGCATCGACTTGTCCGTGTTGACCAGGCGGGCGGCACTTGCCTGAATGCCATGAAAGCGCTGCTGGCCAGCAAACCGCGAGAAAGCCTGACGGTGGTGACCGGTGCTGATGACCTCAACACCAAATCAGCGCTGGTGAAACTGTTTGAACAGACCGACCATGCCGCCGCCATCGGCTGTTACGCCGACACCAATCAATCGCTTGGCCAATTGGCGCAGGACATTTTTCGCGCCCATCAGATCAAGGCTGACGCCACGGTGATGAACCACATCATCGAGCATCTTGGCGCTGATCGCATGGCCAGCCGCAGTGAAATTGATAAACTGGTGCTGTTGGCGGGGCCTGAAGGCACGCTTACCCTTGAACAAACCCGCCACGCGCTCGGGGATGGCGCGGGGGTGACCGTCAATGACACGATTTACGCCGCCGCTTCCGGTGACATGAAGGCGCTCAGCACCGCGCTTAACCGTGTTCAGCATGACGCCATCCCCGGTGAGCGGTTGTTGCGCTCAGGGCAGATGTATTTTCAGCGGCTGTTTCGGCTGGCGGCGGTCATTGAGAGCGGCACAAGCCGAGATCAGGCGATCAGCGCGTCACGTCCGCCGATTTTCTTTTCCGAAAAACGCATGGTGGAGGCGCATTTGCGGATCTGGTCATCGGCCAAATGCCGCCGCGCCATGGATCGCCTTGTGGATGCGGAAAAGCAATCACGCCGCGGCATTTCATCGGACACCGCCGCCGCCCAGGCCTTGATGGCGCTGGCGCTGGCGGTGCGGCGCTAACCGGCTATTGCTGAAGTTTTGCGATAATCGCTTCAAACTGCTCAAGTGACGCGGCCTTGATGGTGACGGTGCCTTTTTCCGAGGTGTCATTGTAACTCAGGGCAATGTCAAAGCCGCTCATGTCGCGCAAATCTTTCTCAAGCGCGATCATATCAGGTGATTTTTCAGCTTTCGGGGCGACCGGCCTGTCTTTTTGCGCCACCAGCGCTTCGACCTGACGCGCGCTCATGCCTTTGGCGAGAACGATTTGCCCCAATTCCGCGGCATCATCGCGCCCCACCAGTGGCCGCACCTGCCCGGCTGTCAATTCACCTGATTTCAACAGATCGCGAATAGCATCCGGCAAGTTCAACAGCCGCATGGTATTGGCGAGGTGACTGCGTGATTTGCCGATAACTTTCGCCAGGGTCTCCTGGGTGTAATCAAACTCATCAATCAGGCGGCGGTAGCCCTCCGCTTCTTCAACAGGGCTCAAGTCATGGCGCTGGATATTCTCGATCATGGCGATTTCGGCCGCCATTTGATCACTTGTTTCGCGAATCACCACAGGAACATGGTGAAGACCCGCTTTCTGCGCCGCCCGCCAGCGGCGTTCACCGGCGATCAACTCGAAACGGTCACCATTCGGCCGCACCAGCAAAGGCTGAACAACCCCGTGCTGGCGAATACTTTCGGCAAGATCATTAAGGCTGTCTTCATCAAACCGCTGACGTGGCTGCCATGGGCCGGTGATGACTTTTTCGATCGCCACATCAAGCTGACTTGACGACCCGCCTGCGGAGGTGTTCTGGGTTGGCGCGGCCGTGGCGGCGCTCGCAATACCAGCCGCAGGGGCATTGACCCCCATGCTTGAAATCGCCGCCTTATCCCCCAACAAAGCCGACAGACCCTTACCTAAACCCTTGGAATTGTTTTGTTTTTCTTGTTTGTTCTGGGCTTTCCCCTGGGGCTTCTTTGAGTTCATGCCGCGATTCCTTCTTGTTTGATCACCTCACCCGCAAGGGCGATATAGGCTTTTGACCCTGGGCAATCCAGGTCATAGAGCAGCACAGGCTTGCCGTAAGACGGCGCTTCAGAGACCCGGACATTGCGGGGAATGATGGTGCTGTAAACGAGAGGGCCAAGATGCTCACGCACATCTTTTGCCACCAGTGACGACAGGCGGTTGCGGGCGTCATACATGGTCAGGACAACGCCTTGCAAAACGAGTTCAGGGTTCAAGCCGCCGCGCACCGCTTCGATCGTCTGCATCAGCTGCGACAAGCCTTCAAGGGCGTAATATTCACATTGCAGCGGCACCAGCGCCGCGTCCGCCGCCGACAGGGCATTGACCGTCAACAGCCCCAGTGACGGCGGGCAGTCAATCAGCACATAGTCATAATCACCGGCGACGTCTTCGATAATGCGCTTGAACCGAAATTCACGGTCTTCAAGCGTCGACAATTCGACTTCTGCCGCCGACAGGTTATTGGAAGCGGGGATCACCCAAAGATCCCTGACCAATGACGGCTGGATCGCCGCCGCGTAATCCGTCGAGCCTGCCAGCAATTGATAGAGATCATGGTCACGTTGATCAGCCTCGATCCCGAAGCCGGTGCTGGCGTTGCCCTGGGGGTCAGCGTCAATGACCAGCACGCGCCGCTTTGACGCCGCCAACGCTGTCGCCAGATTGACCGTGGTGGTGGTTTTGCCGACCCCACCTTTTTGATTGCTGACGGCAATGACCCTGGCGCGCATCACGTGAATTCCTTATAAAATTAATAATTGTTTAACCGTTTGAACCGGCGTTTAAACTGAACCCATGAACCCCGTCAGCTCGACCACCACCCCTTCAGGGCTGGTTAAACTTGGCGTTTTCATGAGTTTGATATTGGGATAATCCGCAAGGCACGTCAATTCCTCATCGGCCTGCGCGCCCTTTAAAAACACACATTTCAGCCCGTCATGGTGCTGGGCGGCCGTCCAGTTGAGCAGGACCTCAATCGACGCCAGGGCGCGGGCGGTAATGACATCAGGCTTGAGATGAGGCAATCTCTCCAGCCGTTCGTTGGCAATCTTGATGGTGACGCCGCATTGCCGCGCCGCCACCCCCAAAAACGCGCATTTCCGCTGATCGGATTCAACCAATGTGACGGGGCTTGCGGAATCGCCATATTGACCATGGCGCATAATGGCCAGCACCAGCCCCGGCAAACCCGCGCCAGCCCCGATATCCATGATCATGCCATCAGGCCCCGGCATCAGGCGGTGGATTTGCCCGCAATCCAGTATGTGACGTGTCCAGACCTCATCAAGGGTCGTGCGGCTGACAAGGTTAATCTTGCGTTGCCATTTCGCCAATGTATCAACATAGCATTGCAATCTTTCGGCTGTTTCACGTGAAACATCCAGTTGCGCGCAAACATCTTCCGCGGCGTGACCTCGGCCCATGACAATCCCCCTAGGCGGCGCGGCGCAAATGACGGATCACCGCCACCACCGCGGCGGGGGTCAAGCCGGGCAACCGGCTCGCCTGACCAATCGTTTCCGGTTGATGACGGGTGAAAATATCAACGCTTTCCGCGGATAACCCGCCGATTTCCCCGTAATTCATCCCCGCGGGGATGATCAGGGCTTCATCGCGTCGGAGGGCGTCGATATCCGATTGCTGGCGGCGAACATAGCCGCGGTAACGGCAATCAGTTTCAAGCTGGGGGCGCAAATGGGGGGCAATCCCCTCAAGTTCCGCCCACAGGGGGATCAGCCGATCCATGGTGATGCCCTCACGCGCCAGGAGATCCGCCGCCGATTGCTTGCGCCCGTCACGGGTAACGGGCAGACCATGCGCGGCCAGGTCTTTCGGCAAAGCGGTGAGGTGATCAAGCATTGCCGTGGCATCGGCAAGGGCGGATTTCCGCTCCTGCCAATGGTGCTGGCGTTGACTGCCGATCAGGCCGATTGCCGCGGCTTTATCGGTCAGGCGCTGGTCGGCGTTATCGGCCCTGAGCAACAGCCGGTATTCCGCACGCGAGGTGAACATCCGGTAAGGTTCAGGCGCCCCGCGGGTGATCAGGTCATCGATCATCACGCCGGTATAGGCATCGGCGCGATCAAGGGTGAATTTTTCAAGGCTACCGCTGGCTTTCAGGGCCGCGTTCGCCCCTGCCATCACGCCTTGAGCGGCGGCTTCTTCATAACCTGTGGTGCCGTTGATTTGCCCCGCCAGGAAAAGCCGCGGCATGGCTTTAAGCTCAAGCTGGCGTGTCAGAGCGCGGGGGTCGATGCAATCATATTCAATCGCATAGCCATAGCGGAAAATCTCAACCTTCTCGAGGCCCGGGATGGTCCGCACCATGGCGTCCTGAACATCACGCGGCAAACTGGTGGAAATCCCGTTGGGATAGACCGTCGGGTCATCCAGCCCTTCAGGCTCAAGGAAAACCTGGTGGGACGTGCGATCCGCAAAGCGCACGACTTTATCTTCGATCGACGGGCAATAGCGCGGGCCTGTGCCTTCGATCTGGCCGGAATATACCGCCGATAAATGGATGGATTCCGAAATAATCTTGTGGGTGGCTTCCGTGGTGCGGGTGATGCCGCAGGAAATCTGCTCGACCTCAATGCGGTCCGTCATGGTGGAAAACGGCACCGGAGGGTTGTCGGCGGGCTGCAGCTCCAGCATATCCCAGGCAATCGTGCGGCCATCGAGCCGAGCCGGTGTCCCGGTCTTCAGCCGCGCCATGGGCAAAGCCAAGGCCGGATCACGCAGTTTTTGCGCCAGCATGTTTGAGGGCGCTTCGCCAAACCGCCCCGCTTCGCTGCGTTCAAGACCAAGATGGATAATGCCGCCAAGGAAAGTCCCGGTCGTCAATACCGCCGCGCCAGCGCGAAAAACCCGGCCATCTTCCGTCAGAAGACCTGTCAACTCACCATCCGTGACCTCGACATCTCCAACCGCTGCTTCGATAATATCGAGATTTTCCTGTTCATCCAGAAAACGCTGGATCGCCTGGCGATACAGCTTGCGGTCGGCTTGCGCGCGGGGGCCATGAACAGCAGGACCACGGGATTTATTGAGCATCCGGAACTGAATCCCCGACGCATCAATCGCCCGCCCCATCAAGCCATCCATGGCGTCAATTTCCCGCACAAGGTGGCCTTTACCCAGCCCGCCAATGGCCGGGTTGCAGGACATTTCGCCAATCGTGGCTTTCTGCATGGTGATCAGCGCAACACGCGCGCCCATGCGGGCGGCGGCGGCGGCGGCTTCTACACCAGCATGCCCGCCACCAACAACCAGCACGTCGTAATCTGTTGTGGTCACTTCAGCCATGGAAAGTGGCGCTCCGGTTCAGGGTTTCCGTTGGGGTTGGCCCAACATACGCCGCCGCTGGCTTGCGGTCAATAAAACCGCCGCTTAATCGAAAGGCCGCGGCGGTTATTTGCCGATGCAGAAACTGCTGAAAATATGGTCCAATACATCTTCAACATCCACCCGACCGGTGATACGCCCCAGCGCATGGGCGGCAAGGCGGAATTCCTCCGCCAATAATTCCGGCGCGTCCTGAAGGCTGATGGCACCGGCGCGGTCAAGCGCGTCGCGGGCATCACGAACCGCGCTAACGTGGCGCTGGCGTGTCAGCACCGGCGCTTCATCATGGGGGGTCAATTCCGCCAGTTTGCGGCGGATCAACTGGTCCAGCTCGACCATCCCCAGCCCTGTTTGCACCGAAATCAGGGGCCATTCCGGCAATACCCGCCCCGGGGTAATGGCATCAGCTTTGGTGATGATCGGCTGCAGATCAGGGCCATCGGCCATGTCAGCGGGAAGTTCAGCCCGCAATTGCGCGAAGACATCGGCCGGGTCATCGTCATTGCCATCAATCAGCATAAGCACGAGATGCGCGTCGGAAGCGGCACGCAGGGCACGCTTGACCCCCTCCTCTTCGACGGCACCAACCCCTTGGTCAGCACCAAAACGAATCCCCGCCGTGTCGGTCAGGTGAACAGCAACACCGTCGATATCAAGGGCGACTTGCACGAGGTCACGGGTCGTCCCCGCTTCAGGCGAGACAATCGCCCGATCATCACCGATCAAATGGTTGAGCAAGGTGGATTTGCCGGCATTCGGGCGGCCGACAATCGCCACCTGCACGCCATCACGCTGGATCAACCCCTGACGTGATGACGCAAGCTCAGCTTCCATTTCGGCCAAAACTGCGGCAATGCCGCTGGCGACGTGATCCGCCACATCCTGCGGCAGGTCTTCATCAGCAAAATCGATCAGCGCCTCAAGCTGGCCCGAAAGGGCAATGATCGCCCCTCGCCAGGATTCGGATTTCGCGCTCAAGGCGCCATCAAGCTGGCGCATGGCCTGCTGGTGTTGGGCGATGGTATCGGCATCAATGATATCGGCAATGCCTTCCGCCTGATCAAGATTGACCTTGCCGTTAAGGAACGCCCGCCGCGTGAACTCCCCGCGATCCGCCAATCGCATCCGGGGTTGGGTTTCAAGCCATTCCATCACCATCTGCCCCAGAACAGGACTGCCATGAAGATGAAGTTCCGCCGTGTCTTCCCCTGTGGCGCTGGCGGGGGTTTTGAAAAACAGCACCAGCGCCTGGTCGATCACCGTGCTGTTGTCGCCATCAAATCGAAGCGCGGTGAAATGCGCCTGCCGCGGGTCAGGAACAGCCCCCGTCATCTTGCGCAGGATACGCGCTGACCCCGGGCCAGAAATTCGAATAATCTGAACGGCGGAACGCCCTTGCGGCGTGGCGAGCGCAAAAATCGTATCACCAGAAAAGCCATTGCCGGAAAAACCATCAGGTGAAGAAATATCGACCATGGGGGATGCTTGCCTATTGTTGGTGCCACTGATAGGCTCAACCCATCATGTTAGCCGTAATGTAGCTCTTGCCCTTTTGCAGTCATAGACTGCGGCGACCTTAAGCAGTAATAAACTGCGGCGATCTTAAGCAGTAATAAACTGCCGCAACATGGAGAACAAGACCGATGTTTCAGCAAACCCACCACACCCCTTTCGGATGGGTGACCGTCCATAGCAACGGCGAGGCCGTGACCTGTCTTGATTTTGCCCTTGACGGCAGTGATGACGACAGCCGCGCCGATGATGTTTCACGTGAAACATGGCGACAGATCAACGCCTATTGCGCCGGCGAACGCAGGGATTTCGATCTCCCCCTTGTGCCTGACGCCAGCCCCGCCCTGACCAGATGGCTCACCACCATGCGCAAGATTAATTATGGAAAAACAATAACTTACAAGGATTTTGCCAGACTGGCCGATGCCCCGCAAGCGCCGCGGGCGGCGGGCTCGGCCTGCGCCAGAAACCCGATACCCTTGATCATTCCCTGTCATCGCGTCACCCGGCATGACGGCAGTCTGGGGAATTTCGGGGCGTTGCGGGCCTTGTCGCCGAAAGACCCCCGCAACCTTGACCTTAAGCAAGCCTTGATCGACCACGAGGCGCGGTTTTCAGCCTGATCAAAAAAAGCCCCCGTCACCGGGGGCTTTTGTTATTTCGGGGGGCTTTTGTCATTTACGACCATGATCAATTGATCACGAATTCATGGCCGTGAAGAAATCGTTATTGTCTTTGGACTGCTTGAGTTTATCAACGAGGAATTCCATCGCATCGACAGGGCCCATCTGGATCAGGATTCGGCGCAGCACCCACAATTTCGCAAGTGTGTCTTTATCCACCAGCAGTTCTTCCTTACGGGTGCCGGAACGGGTGATGTCAATCGCCGGGAAAGTCCGCTTGTCGGAAAGCTTGCGGTCAAGGATAACTTCAGAGTTGCCCGTGCCTTTGAACTCTTCAAAGATCACTTCATCCATCCGCGAGCCGGTTTCGATCAGCGCGGTGGCGATAATGGTGAGCGAGCCGCCCTCTTCGATGTTTCGTGCCGCCCCAAAGAAACGCTTTGGCCGCTGCAGGGCATTGGCGTCAACACCGCCGGTCAAGACTTTGCCCGATGACGGCACGACGGTGTTATAGGCGCGCGCCAGTCGGGTGATGCTGTCGAGCAGAATCACCACATCACGCTTGTGTTCAACAAGACGTTTGGCTTTTTCGATCACCATATCCGTCACCTGAACGTGGCGAACGGCAGGTTCATCAAAAGTTGAGGAAATCACTTCACCATTTACCGAACGCTGCATGTCAGTGACTTCTTCGGGACGTTCATCGATCAGGAGAACAATCAGGTAAACTTCGGGATGGTTTTCTGAAATCGCATGGGCAATGGATTGCAGCATCATGGTTTTACCGGTGCGCGGCGGCGCCACGATCAGGCCACGCTGGCCTTTACCCATGGGGGAGATCAGGTCAATCACCCGCGGGGTGTTGTCTTTGTTCTCAGGGTTATAGGGCAGCTCAAGGGTGAGCTTTTCCTGCGGATAAAGCGGCGTCAAATTGTCAAAATTGATGCGGTGACGAACCGCTTGCGGGTCTTCAAAATTGACCTGGCCGACTTTCAGCAATGCAAAATAGCGCTCGCCTTCTTTTGGGGCGCGGATCTGGCCATCCACCGTATCGCCGGTGCGAAGGCTGAAGCGGCGGATTTGGCTGGGCGAGACATAGATATCATCAGGACCAGGGAGATAATTTGACTCAGGTGAGCGCAAAAAGCCAAACCCATCGGTAAGGACTTCAAGAACACCTGAGCCATAAATCGGCACGTCATCTTCAGCGAGCTGCTTCAGAATAGCGAACATCATGTCCTGTTTGCGCAAGGTCGAGGCGTTTTCAATCTCGAGCTCTTCCGCATAGGACAACAGGTCCGCGGGACTTTTCTTCTTTAAATCTTGTAGATTCATGGCAACCGCCAATATATGTATTTTTTTATGGGGAGAATCCGCGCAGGACAGCGCGTGTTCCCAATGTATATCCTCATTTCAGGATGAAAGTCAATCTTACCTGAAATTCCCGCAATAGTGAAGGTTTAGGGATAACGCCCTAAAACGGCTGAACCACGACGAGAATCACGATGGCGATCATCAGCACCGTCGGGACTTCGTTCCAGATCCGGTAATAGGTATCCGGCCGGATGCCCTCGCCGCGCTCAAACGCTTTCCGCATAACGGCAAATTTGCCGTGAACACCGGCCATGGCAAAAACCAGGATAATTTTGGCGATAAACCAGCCTTCCTGAAGCAAAGAAGGCATCAGCAGGGCCATCCAGAAGCCAAGAACAAAAGTGACGATCATCGCCGGATTCATGATCGCTTTCAGCAGGCGCCGTTCCATCAAGGCAAAGGTTTCGGCCCGCGCGGAACCCGGCTCAACCATCGCGTGATATACATAAAGCCGCGGCAAATACAGCATCCCCGCCATCCAAGATATCACCGCAATAATATGAAACGCTTTCAGCCACAGGTACATCACGCCACTTTCCGAAGATAATCCACCAGCTGACCGACATGTTCAGGTGGTGTGTCAGGGTTGAAACCATGACCAAGGTTAAAAATATGGGGGCGAGTGGAACAGGCCGCCAGAATACGATCAGCCGCCGCCAGCATCTCTTTTCCGCCAGCAATCACAGATATCGGGTCAAGATTGCCCTGAACAGCCATTGTTTTCGGCAAATTGGCATCAACCCACGCCATATCAACGCCATGGTCAAGACCAACACCATTCACCCCGGCGTCAGCGGCGTAATTGATAATATTCTCGCCTATCCCTTTCGGAAACCCGATCAAAGGCGCGTTAACCCCGGCTTTTTTAAGCCCGTCTGAAATTTTGCGCATCGGACGTGTCACCATACGGTCCTGGAAATGGGCAGGAACGGCGCTCGCCCAACTGTCAAACACCATCAGCACATCGGCACCGGATTTGGCTTTCATGGTCAGCAGGCGAATGCTGTCATCAACAAGACGATCAAGCAAATGATCCATCGCTTCAGGGTCTCGCCAGAGCCAGCGGCGGGATGAGCCAAAATCACGGCTGCTCCCGCCTTCCAGCATGTAAGTGGCGACCGTCCATGGCGCGCCGCAAAACCCGATCAGGCTCTTTTCAGGCGCAAGAGACGCGCGGGTTAAGCGCAAGGCTTTGGCGACAGGGCTTAATTTATCTTCAAGATCATCACTGCTGAGCGCATCAATCGCTTGCGGTGTTTCAAGAGCCGTCAGTTTCGGGCCTTCGCCGGTAACAAAATGGACACCAGCTCCCATTGCCCAGGGAATCATCAAAATATCGGAAAAGATAATCGCGGCATCGAGATCATAGCGCGCAATGGGCTGCAAAGTTGCTTCAGCGGCTTTTGGGCTATCAAGGCAATAGGAAATGAAATCCGGCGTCGAAGCCCGAAGTTCACGGTATTCAGGAAGGTACCGACCTGCCTGACGCATGAACCATATCGGTGTTTTCTCATCTTTTTGGCCTGAAAGGGTTTTGTGAAGACGCATGGATCTCTCTAATCAACTCAATATAATTATTATATATATAATAATATTGTTGGGGTTGTAGGGTAGGCGTATATCGGTAATGCCATGTTTTCCCTTAAATATCGACAGTCTTTTCCACAAATCCATGTCTTTGAAGCCCTTTGCGGTAAAGCCAAAGACGGTTTTATCCCCGAAAACACTCAAAGCCACGCTTAATTATCCCCATGTGGATAAAATAATGGAAAACCACGGTTTATCTCAGGCCAAGAAGTTTTGTATGATAACGCCATGGAATAACCGGCATGTTATCCACAGTTTATCCGCGGCGTTGGGCGCGGGCAGCCTGCGGGAATGAAGCAAAAGCCAAAACAGGGCAAAGGCAAAGACATATGGCCAAAACATTGCGCAAATTACACCTTCATCTTGTTTCAGATGCAACAGGTGAAACGACGCACCAATTGGGCCGTGCCGGCATCGCGCAGTTTCAGCATGTGCAGGTGATCGAGCATGTCTGGACCCTTGTTCGTACAGCTGAACATCTGGTGGCGATCGAAAACGCGATGCAAAAACACGGCGGCGTCGCGTTGTTCAGCCTTGCTGACCGCGACATACGCGAAAAAATGGAGGCGATTTGCGCCCGCCATAATGTCCTGTCGGTATCAGTGCTGGACCATGTCGTGCATACATTGTCGAAAGTGCTGGGCAAACCTGAAACCGGCATTGTCGGTGGCCAGCACCGCATGGACCGCGCCTATTTTGATCGCATGGAAGCGCTTGATTTTACCATGCAGCATGATGACGGGCAGGGGCTGAACACCGTCGGCAGTGCTGATATCCTGATTGTCGGGGTATCGCGTTCATCGAAAACACCGACCTCGATTTACCTGTCCCACCGCGGCTATAAAGTCGCCAATTATCCGCTGGTGCCGGGGGTGGCCATGCCGCTTGATGATATTCCTCACGAAAACCTGTTGGTGGTGGGGTTGATCAAGGACGCCCGCAGCCTGGCGCAGATCAGGCGAAACCGTCTTGTCGCCATGAACGAGCATGAAAACAGTGATTACGCTGACCTTGAAAATATCGCCGAAGAAGTCGCCAATGCCCGCCGCCTGTTCAACCAGCATAAATGGCCGGTGATTGATGTCACCCGCCGATCGGTGGAAGAAACCGCCGCCGCCATCATCAATCTCCACAGCCGGTGGCTTGAAGACAAAGATGGTAAAGCTCACGGCAATCACTGAGGGTGGACGGGATATGGCTGTTTATTCATTACCAAACACTCACCTTGTTCTGGCGTCGGCCAGTGCCTCGCGGCAACAGATGTTGTCGGGGGCCGGGCTTGATTTCACGGCTATTCCGGCCGCGGTCGATGAAGATGCCCTGAAAGCCGCCGCCCGCGCTGAAAACATGTCCGCCGCCGATGCCGCCACCATGATCGCTGAAATGAAAGCCCGCAAGATCAGCGCGCTTGAGCCTGATGCGTTTGTCCTTGGCTCTGACCAGTTGCTGGTTTGCGGCGACCGGTGGTTTTCAAAACCTGAAACAAAACAAGATGCGGCTGAAACATTGCGGGTGTTGTCAGGCCAGACCCATCAATTGGTGACGGCGGCGGTGGTCTATCAGCATGGCCAGCGGATCTGGCATCAGGTTGAAAGCCCTGAAGTTTCGATCAGGTCATTGAGTAATGATGACATCACGGATTACATCACCGCCATGGGGGCGGATATTTACGTCACCCCCGGGGTCTATATGATCGAAGGCCTGGGGGCGCAGATCATCAGTGCCATTAAAGGATGCCCTTATTCGGTGCTTGGCCTGCCGCTTTTGCATTTACTGGCGTTTCTGCGGGGGCATGAACTGGCGATGAAAGAACAGTTGTGATGATTATTCTTGGGTTAACAGGCTCGATCGCCATGGGCAAATCCACCATGGCGCAATTGTTTCGTGATGAGGGGGTGGCCGTTCATGACGCCGACAAGGCTGTTCATGAATTGATGGAACCGGGCGGCATGGCGGCGGTCCCTGTCGGGGAGGCGTTCCCACAATCCCGTCGCGAAGATGGCGGAATTGACCGCCCCGCTTTGGGGAAACTGGTGTTCAGCGATGGCGAGAAACGCCAGCAGCTTGAGCAGATTTTGCACCCTCTCGTCCGTCTTGAGCGTGACGATTGGCTGAGCCGTCACCGAGATGAAGGGGCCTTTTGTGTCGGGCTGGATGTGCCGTTGTTGTTTGAAACCGGTGGCGAGAAAGATTGCGATTACACGGTGGTGGCTTCCGCCAGTGCATTTCTGCAGCGCCAGCGCGCCCTGGCGCGGGGCGGCATGACAGCTGAACGTCTTGATGCTATCCTTGAGCTGCAAATGCCCGATGCGATGAAACGCGATAAAGCCGATTTTATCGTTCCCACCGATTACGGCAAAACCACCAGCCGGTTTTATGTTCAGCGGAATCTGCGCCAGCTTGAGAGGACATCCCATGCGTGAGATTGTACTTGATACCGAAACGACAGGCTTAAGCCCGGCGGATGGCCACCGCATTATCGAGATTGGCGCGCTTGAGATGGTCAATCACGTTCCGACAGGCCAGACCTACCATGTCTATATTAACCCCGAACGCCCGATTGACCCCGACGCCATGGCGGTTCACGGCATCACCGATGAGAAGGTCGCCCAGGAAAAGGTGTTTGCCGAGCTGGTGGACGGGTTTCTGGAATTTATCGGCGAATCGCAACTGGTTATTCACAACGCGCCTTTTGATATGGGGTTCATCAACGCCGAATTAACGCGCTGCGGCAAAGACCCTCTGCCCGCTGATCGCGCCACCGATACCTTGATCATGGCGCGGCGGAAATTCCCCGGAAGTCCCGCCAGCCTTGACGCGCTGTGCCGACGTTTCCAGATCGACAATTCCCACCGTGATCTGCATGGCGCGATGATCGACACCGATTTGTTGGCCGATGTTTACATTGAACTGATTGGCGGCAAACAGCCGGGGTTGACGCTTTCGGTAACGCCCACAAACGACGGCGGAGGGCAAGCGGTGGCCGCGACATCGACCCCAACCGCCGGGCCCACGGTTTATGAAAAACGTCCTCATGACGCCAGCGACGAGGAAAAAAAGGCCCATCAGGCTTTCGTGGACAGCCTGAAGGACCCCATGTGGCGAAAAATTTCCCCGCAATAAAAAAGCCCCCAAAAAAAGCCTCCCAAAAAAACCAAAAAAAAGCCAAAAAAAAAGATTGAGGAAGATCCTCAATCTTTATGTGATGGAAGGGGTGGTCCTGACGTGATCAGGCGTTGCCCTGGGTTTGATTCTGTATGCCGTTCTGATAGACGCGGACAAAATCAATAGGCTGGATATTCAGCGGCATGAACCCGCCGTTCTGGGTGGCTTCGGACAAGATCGCCCGTGCAAACGGGAAGATCAGGCGCGGGCCTTCGATCAGAACAATGGGGTGCAGGGCTTTTTCATCAACCGTTTCATTCACCGACATAATGGCGGCATAGGCCAGTTCAGCGATGAACATATCCTTGCCGTTTCGTTTGGCCGTGGCGCGGATCGACAGCACCACCTCAAACAGACGTTGTTCCCCCTGAGGGTTCGCGGTCACATTGACGTTGATTTCAATTTCAGGTTGCCCTTCATTATCCATCAACACCTGCGGTGAGTTGGGGTTTTCAAATGAAAAGTCTTTAACATACTGCGTGTGAATCACCAGTTGCGGGTTGTTGCTGGGCACTTCTGTGCCTGCCTTGTTGTCCGCGTTATTGTCCCCCTGAGAGGTTTTTGTTGGTGCTTTTTTCGTCGCAGTTTTCTTTTTTTCAGCCATGGTGGCCTCCTTGATGAATGAAGAGCCTAGTCTTCACGTTTATATTGACCTTCGATGGTGACATGAGACGCTCCATCGTCGAGCGAGTGTTCATCAGGGGCGTGGTGATCAGCAGGCCCGTTCCCTTGATGAGGGTTGTGTAAATCATGATGCGAAAACTGAAAACGACTCCCGGTTTTAAGGGCTGGGGCAAATTTGCTGATCAACACAAATAAACTCACTACGATCGCTGTCCGCAACCCAGGGATGAAGATCATGAATCCCGCGGCATCAGGTGCATACCCGGGATTTAGAAGTATTATCGCCGCGATAACAATCGCGACACCATCGGCAACCTCCATGACAGGAGGCAAGCCTTTGGCCGAAGCTTCAGCCATGCGTTTCATGGTGTTGAGGCCGGAAATGCGGAACAGGCGAATGCCAATAGCGGCGGTGACAAACACCCCGATAATGGTCAATGCCACCCCGATTTCACCACCAACCAGGCCGAAGACAATGACTTCAAGCCAGATCAATCCGATTAATAGCGCCAAACTGATTAGTCCGAACACGTGATCACCTCTTCCATGATCCTTGCAGATAGGCATAAGATTACTATGTCTTATGTAAGACGTCGTTATGGATTATTAAAGGTGCGTCGAAATAGTTTTTGAGAACGCGCCAAACAATTATGTATAATGGCTGAAAAAATTATGATGATGATCAGGCGTGTTGACGATAATCTGCGTTAATATTGATGTCATCACCACCTGCTGAAAAGGATCCCGAAATGTCCGATGGACTGCCCTTTGATATTTTGATTTTAGCCGTGATTGCTATTTTTCTTGGCCTTCGTTTGCGCTCAGTTCTGGGCAAGCGAACAGGTTTTGAACAGGAATACACCCGTGATCCCGAAGCGGTTGAAAAAATCACCAAAGCGGAAATGGACACTCGCCCCGCCTCTTCCATGAATGGCGAGGGGATTTCCGCAGTCCAGATGGCAGACCCGTATTTCAGCGAACCTGAATTTGTGCAGGGCGCGTCCTCGGCCTATCGGATGATATTGTCGTCTTTTGCCGAAGGGGATATCGAAACCCTGAAGCCACTTCTGGGTTATGAGATGAACGCCGGATTCGCCGAAGCGATTCGCCAACGCCAGAAAGCCGGGGAAACCCTGTCGATTGACATCACC
Organism: Alphaproteobacteria bacterium; assembly: GCA_021296375.1. GTDB lineage: Bacteria > Pseudomonadota > Alphaproteobacteria > Puniceispirillales > UBA1172 > JAGWAQ01. The sequence goes on along the minus strand of JAGWAQ010000004.1, from coordinate 3,317 downwards.
TCCCTTGACCCTGCTGAAGTGGTGGCCGCTAAATTGACCGATGGTGTTGCCGCCATTACCGTTGAATTCCGCTCGAAACAGCAGCGGCTTCTGAAAGCCGAGGACGGCACCCTGCTGGATGGCGATGCCGATAAGGAAGACACCTTTATCGACCGCTGGACGTTTGAACGTGATGTCAGCTCCCAGGACCCGAATTGGCTGTTGGTGGAAACCGAAACCCTCGACGCCTGATGTATTGATTTTTCCGGTGGAGGTTGGCGATGCCCGCAGCAACACAGAAGACACCTGCAAGACCAAAAAAACCGTCATCACCGAAAGCCCCGAAAGTCGGGCTGTTCGTGACCTGTTTGATTGACGCCATGCGCCCCACGGCGGGGATGGCTTCTGTCGAATTACTGGAAGCGGCGGGATGTGATGTCATTGTCCCCACGGCGCAGAGTTGTTGCGGGCAACCGGCATGGAATTCCGGTGATCGCACCGCCGCCCGTGCGGTCGCCACGCCGTTTCTGGATGCTTTTGATGATTGCGATTATGTCGTTGTGCCGTCAGGGTCATGCGGGGGGATGTTGTCCAAGCATCTTGTCGATTTATTCGCTGATGATGCCCCCCCCCGGCATCGGCAAAAAGCGCTGGAAATCGCCGCCAAAACCCATGAGCTGACGTCATTTCTGGTCGATATCATGGGGGTGACGTCACCCCCGGGCCGCTATCAAGGCAAGGTCGCTTATCATGACAGTTGCTCGTCCCTGCGGGAGATGAAGGTCAAGGACCAGCCGCGGCAATTATTGGCCGCAACAGGGGCTGAGGTGGTGGATCTTGACCATGCCGACACTTGCTGCGGATTCGGCGGCACGTTCTCTGTCAAATATGGTGATATTTCCGGCGCCATGGTCAATGACAAGGCGGAAGATGTGCGCGCCCGTGAACCTGATGTGCTGGTGGCGGGCGATTTGGGCTGTTTGATGAATATCGCCGGACGGCTTTCACGGCTGGGCAGTGATATCGCTGTCCGTCATGTTGCTGAAGTGCTGGCTGGGGATTTATCCGCCGCGCCGATTGGTGGCGGTCAGGATGACGCCCCCTCAACAGAGGAGTCGCGGTAATGGAAGTGTCGTCTGAAAATTTCAAAGCCAATGTCGAAACCGCGGTTGTTGACGATAACCTGAAAGGCGCCATGGGCAAGCTGACGGGGGCGTTGCGCCCGAACCGTGCAAAAGCCGTGGCTGGCCTGCCGGAATTTGACGCCCTGCGTGACCACGGCATCGCCATCAAGATGCATACGCTTGACCATATCGACACTTATCTTGAACAGTTTGAAGCTAATGTTGTGGCTAATGGTGGCCATGTCCATTGGTGCGCTGATGAAGACAGCGCCCGCCAAACTATTCTGGATCTGTGCCGCCAGCATGATGTCAAAACCGTCACCAAAGGCAAATCCATGGTGACGGAAGAACTGGGGCTGAACGCGTTTCTCGATAACCACGGGATTCTGCCACTGGAAACAGACCTCGGGGAATATATCATTCAGTTGCGGGGGGAAAGCCCCTCTCATATCATCGCCCCGGCGACCCATCTTCAGCAGCATCAGATCAAGGAAACCTTCCAGTCGGCCCATACCCATCTTGATGCGGATCGGCCAATGGACACGGCAGAGGCGCTCACCGAAGAAGCGCGGCAGGAATTGCGGGAAAAATATGGCGCCGCTGATGCCGGCATCACGGGCGCCAATTTCATGATCGCCGAAACCGGCTCCACCATTATTGTCACCAATGAAGGCAACGGGGATTTGACCCAAACCCTCGCGAAAACCCATATCGTTGTCGCGTCGATGGAAAAAATCCTCCCCACCATGGATGACGCCGGGGTGATGCTGCGGCTGTTGGCGCGTTCCGCCACGGGCCAGGAAATGAGTGTGTACACAACCCTGTCCAGCGGCCCTCGCCGTCAAGGGGATCTTGATGGTCCTGACGCGTTTCATGTCGTGATCGTCGACAATGGGCGGAGCAAAATGCTGGCCGGAAGCGAACGCGAAATGTTGCGCTGCATCCGCTGTTCCGCTTGCCTTAATCATTGCCCGGTTTACGCCTCGATCGGCGGGCATGCTTATGGCTGGGTCTATTCAGGGCCGATGGGCAAAGTGCTGACGCCATCCCTGGCGGGGCTTGAACAAGCCAAAGACCTGCCCAATGCGTCCAGCTTCTGCGGGAAATGCGAAGAAGTCTGCCCGATGCGGATTCCCTTGCCGAAACTGATGCGTAATCTGCGCGAACAGCAGACCGAACAGAAAATGACGCCGCTCAAGCAGCGGGTTGCCCTGTCCTTGTGGTCAGCGCTGGCGTCGCGGCCGTGGCTTTACCGGAAATTGACAGGATTGATGACACGCACCCTGGCGCGACTTGCGGGCAAACGGCGGGTGTTTTCATGGATGCCGATGATCGGCGAATGGACAAAATCCCGCGATCTGGTGGCGCCGGAAGGCGGCAGTTTCTTTGACCGCTATCACGCCAGAACACAACCGATAAAAGGAGCTGATCATGATGACCGGACGCAATGATCGCGCTGAAATTTTTGCCCGCCTTAAAGCGGCGCAAGATGGACGCCTTAAAGCTCCTCACCCCGGGGGGATGACGCCGCCGAAATCTGCCGCCACCAAAGGCAAGGCGATGGTCACGCATTTTATCAACAAAGCTATTGCGCAATACGCCACCGTCACGGAACTCGACCGTTTCGCGGATGTCCCGGGGTTTATGTCCGATTGGCTGCGTGGCCAGAATCTGCCGAAAGAATTTGTCCTTGCGCCGATCCTTTCCGGCCTTGATTGGGCAAAGGAAACCACCATTACCCCGCGCCCTGGCGCCGCCACCACCGCTGATACTGTCGGGGTTAGCCTGGCTTATGGCGCGGCGGCGGAAACCGGCACGGTGATGATGATTTCAGGTCACCATACCCCGACGACACTGAACTTTGTTCCCGATGTTGAGGTGATTGTCCTGTCGAAGAAAGATATTTCCGCGGGAATGGAAGGCTGTTGGGAAAAACTGCGCGCTTATAAAACCCAAAACCCCATGCCGAGGGCGGTCAATTTTGTTACCGGCCCATCGCGCACCGCCGATGTTGAAGCCACCATGGTGCTTGGCGCCCATGGACCGCGACGGCTGCATATCGTGCTGGTGGATGAGACGTCACCATGGCCAAAAAGCACTTGAATGATGATGACCGCAGCCTGTGGGAAAAAGTGACGGAAAGCGTCACCCCCATGATGCGGCCGCGGTTTTTGCAACGCCCGTCGTCTTCTGCGGTCTCTCCTCAGGTGCTGA
>JAGWAQ010000108.1 GCA_021296375.1 Alphaproteobacteria bacterium | reverse complement strand
TTCGGATTATTCATTGGCGGTGTTGAAGAAGGATTTGGACAGTTGCATGTAGGTCGACGACAGATGCGTCCGATCAAGCGTAAGCGACGCCCCGATCTGGGTTTCATTCAGGTACAAGTCACGGGGGTGAAAACGCCCTGACATGGAAATGCTGAACGTATCCTCGGGCTTGATGGTCAAGCTGGCCAGAATATCGGAATATTTATCGCCATCGGTGGCGGCATTCAGCCCATCAGGCGTCTGGCCGGAAACCCGCACCGAAGACCCCACAAACCCCGTCACATCCCCAAGGTAAGGGTCATACATGGACAGCGTGACCCCGCCATCAACCCGCGCGGTGGTGATGTTGTAATCATCCCCTTGCTCACGATGCAGCAAAAACAGGTTGGCTTCATCAAGGCGGAAATCAGCACTGTCACGGTTGGGGATCTTGTCGGTGCGGTCGGTGGCTTTGGTGGCGACAATTTTTGCCCGCGGTTCAATGATGGCGACACGATCCATCATCATGACAGATGTCGGCAAGGCCCAGCCGGCGCCGGTTGAAAGCGCCCCTTGCCCCAGCTCGCCGGTATAGCCGGTTTTATCGGTGGCGGTATCGATGTCGCGATACTGGCCCGACAAACGGCCCTCAAGCTCAAAGTTGCCGTAATCCGTGGCAAAGTCCTGGCGGGCGTAAAGTTCAGATGACCAGCGCTTGATGTCGGTTGAATCATCATTGTCCAGCTGGATGGCGCTCAGGCGCAGGCGAACCGTCAGGTCATCCTGCGAAGTGTCGAGGTAGCGTTCATGGAACACCGACGGCAGAACGGTTGGTTCGGATTCCGGGTCCTGGGTGCTGGTCAGGTCCTGGGTGTCATAGGCTTCGATGCGGCTGTAACGGGTGCGGTCGATGCGTTCCGTTAATACCGACATTTTCAGCTCTTCGGAATTGTCGAAATTATAGCGCCGCATGAACGTGTCCTGGCTGGCGCGCTGGACCGTGACATTGGTGATCCAGTTGTCCGCCAGAAGAGTGTCAAAGCTGGCGTCGATGCCGGCGACATCTTCACGCCGTTGCTTGAAGGTATTGAGGCGGCCGGCATATACCGTCGCGTTGAGCGAGCTTTGATCCCAGCGCTGGCGATAAAGAGAACGAACCGCTTCACCTTTGTTGCCGAAAATATAGGGGGTGATTTCCATGTCATGGGTTTCGCCCGTCACCCAGTAATAGGATTGCGCGTAGGTGGTGCCAAGGTCAGACGAGAAGGAAATCTGCGGTGGCAGAATCCCGGAACGGCGACGGACCGTCCAGTCAGGATGGCTCAGGTAAGGGAAATACATCACCGGCACATTGTAAATATGCATGGTGACGTCTTCGTGATAAACGGTCTTGGTTTCAGGGTCATGACGGCTTTCGCTGGTTTGCAGATCCCAGGCCGGGGTGCTGCCGTTTTTGAAATCGCAATCACAGGGGGTGAATTTCGGGTCCGTGAATTGCGCGCCCTGAGCTTCGGAATAGGTCACGCTGCTGGCCCCGACCCATGAGCCGTCGGCAAATTGACTGATGACAGGTTCCGCCAGCGCGCGGGCAAAATTATCCTCCAGCACGAGGGTGTCGGTGTAATGGGTGCCGCCGTCGTTATCGGTAAAGATCACGTTGCCGGTGGCGATGGCGCGGCCACTGGCGCGGTCATATTCCACCTGGTCCGCGGTCAGGCGCATTTCACCCTGGGTCAGAATGACATTGCCGCTGGCCACCATGACGCCGGTATCGGCATTGCTGGTGACGGAATCAGCAGAAAAGTCGACGGGGTTTTCCTGCGCGATCGCCGAAGGCAGCGTGGCCACCTGAATGACCGCAACCGTGAGGGCGACCCCGGCTAATAGCTTGAAAAAGGCCAATAGCTTGAAAAAACCGCCTGATGACAGAACAAAAGCACTAAGTCGAAATAAAGTCATGAAGTTCGTGACCCGATGTGTTTACAGTGGCGATATCAATTCTAATTTTGTACAACATATCTGCTGATGAAGTCACCACAAACCATTGCTAATGTGTTAAATGATTTTCCAGCACAATGGAGATCATGGCGTCAGCCTCGCCCGATGGTCAGGGGTACTTGCGCAAAAAGGTAAGAGCGATGAAAGTTTTGCATATTGTTGCGGGTGCAGGTCAGGGTGGCGCGGAAACCATTTGCCTTGATGCGGTCAAGGCCTTGCATGATAACGGCGTCGAGCAGGTGATGATCGGCCGTCCCCACCAGCATTATCTTGATGCGCTTCATGATCGCGGCATTCGTCACCATGAAATGAGCTTTAATCCGTTGCTGAAATTCTGGCAGAAAGCGCAAATCGACAAGATTATTGCGGCGGAACAACCTGACCTTATCCACAGCTGGATGAACCGTGGCGCCAGCTTTACGCCAAGGCAGAAAGACATTCCGGTCCTGGGCTGGTTTGGCGGGTATTATGATCTCAAAAACTATGGCGCCTGTGATTTCTACATGGGGGTCACGCGTGATATTGTCCGTCACATCAAGGAACATGTCATGCGCCCGGACCGCGCTTATGTCGGCCATACTTTTGGCACGCTTGAACCGTCGCCCGCCGTCACCAAAGCGGATTACGGCATTCCTGAAGATGCCCAGATGGTGCTGCTGCTGTCCCGCATGCACTGGAAAAAGGGCGTCGATTTGCTGATGGACGCGGGGCGTGATCTGCCGGGGGTGTATTTCCTGATGGCGGGGGATGGCCCTGATCTTGAAAAATACAAAGCCATGGCAAAAGAGCTCGGGGTTGATGACCGCACGGTGTTCCCGGGCTGGTGTGACAATCGCTCCGCGCTTCTGGATATCGCTGATGTCTGTGTGCTGCCGTCACGTTATGAGCCGTTTGGCACCGTGATCGCCGAGGCCTGGTTTGCCCAAACGCCATTGGTGGCGACGCGGGCTGATGGCGCCCGTCAATATGTCACTGACCGCGAAGACGGCATGCTGGTGGATATCGATGATCGCGACGGGCTGGTGGCGGCGCTTGATGCCGCGCTTAACGACAAAAAACTCGCCGCCAGGATCGTCAAGGGCGGGACCAAAACCTATAACGAATTGTTCAGCCGTGAGGTTGTCACCAAAACCATGATCAGCTCATACGAAGAGATGATCACGCGCTACCGCGAGGACAGTTAAGCCCCTGGGGTGAGGGCGGCAATCGCGCGCCGCCCCTCGTCCAGATGCGCCCCCGCCGCCTTCAGGGTAAAGGGGTAGTCATCCCAGCCTTTGGCGGCATATTGCGCGCGCGCCTTGTCATCACCCATCATAAGGTCAAGCGCCTCGGCGAAATGGTCAGGCGCGGGGTCATCCACAATCAGCGCCCGCCCTTCGGCGTATTCAGGGATGCCGCCACGCCGCGTGGTGATGAGCGCGCATCCCGCCGCCATCGCCTCCAGCACAACCCGTCCCGCCGGTTCTTGCCAAACCGAAGGCACAACAGCGATCGCGGCGTTCTGCTGGTGGCGGCGCACCTCGTCGATCGGCAGGAACCCCAATGCCCTGGCTTGCCCCCCCAATGGCGCAAGGGCGGCGGCAACTTCGCGTTCATAACGCGTGCCCTGGCCGTCCTCAAACCGCCTCGCGCCGATAAAATGCGCCGTCCAGTCGGGGTGGCGCGGCAAGGTTTTAGCCAGCGCCTGCGCTATTTCCAGCATGCCTTTTTCCGCCACCATGCGGCCGGTAATGGCGATCTGCTTGTGTTTTTTCGGCGGTGTTGGGCTGAACCGGTCGATCCCGTGGGGGGTGACGTGCTGGACAAGTGATGCCCGCGCGTCTTCCGCCACGCCGTCGTTAAAACATTCCATCAGGAACCGTGACACCGTGAAGACGCCGCTCAATCGCCGCGCCAGGCGGGTGCGTTCTTGCGGTGTTCTGGCGGCTTTCATGTCACGAGGGTCATTATGGAGGATCAGCACGACCTTGAGATCGGGGCGCGCCTTGGCGATATACGCCGCCACCTGGCAACGGCCATGAACCTCGACCCAATCGGGGGTAACCCCTGAGGTGGTGAGGTGATGAAGATAGGCACGGGCAAGGCCGATGTTGCGGCCAAACAGCCAGGATTGGCGCGGCGCAAGGGGGGTGTATTGCGGCAGGATCGGCGGGTCGTTCAGGGGACGGCCGAAAATAGCGATCTGATCACCAAAAGCGCTGGCCTTGACCATGTCTTCCATCACCATGGCCACGGCACCGGCATTGCGGCGGGTGAACACCTCTTTATGCGGCAGCAGGGCATGAATAACAGGACGGCTGGGTGTGGTCATGGGTCTTTCCCGGTTAACATCAACAGCGACATCATAAGCCGTGTCGCCATGAAGCCAAAGACCTAATCACGGCTTAATTCTTGTCAGCCGGGGTTTAGGTCGATATGGTCCCCTTGACTAACTCTTGTTGTGTCAACACGCTGAATATGGCGGCTGCATAAAGGCGTTTCTGGATAAAGGCATTTCTGACATGGCGTCTGAACAGATCATGGTCATCAAGCACGGCGCCCTCGGCGATATGGTGCAGGCGATCGACGGGTTTGCCAGTCTTCGTGCGGGCCACCCCAAGGCGCGGCTTATCCTCTTGACCACGGCGCCTTTCGCCGGTCTCGCCCGCGCCATGCCGTTTTTTGATGAGGTGCTGGTGGATCGCCGCGCCAAACCCTGGAATGTGAAGGATCTTCTCGCCATGCGGCGGCTGTTTCGTTCAGGGCTGAGCCGCATTTATGATTTCCAGTCGTCCAGGCGGACGCGGCGGTATTTCCGCCATCTTGTTCCTGCCGGTGTTGAATTTGTCGGCGTGCCGAAAGGCGCCAGCCACGTTCTGGCGGATATGACCGGCGTCAACAATCGGGATCGCATGGTCAGGACAGCGGTGCTGGGCGGCTGCCCTGAAGTGACGGCGGAGGTGAACTGGCTTGATGGCGACGGCAACAACTGGCCCGCCAATGCGGCGGTGCTGATCCCGGGGTGTTCCCCCGCCAAACCGGCGAAACGCTGGCCAGCAGAACGGTTTATTGCCCTTGCGCAGTCGCTGGAGGCGTCCGGCTTGACCCCGGTGCTGGCGGGAACCGCCGTTGACCGTGACGCTGGTGATGTGATCATGAACGCGGTGCCAGAGGCGATAGACCTGATCGGCAAGACCAGCTTGATGGAACTCGCCAGCCTGTTGAAATCCGCCCGCTTGGTGGTGGGGAATGACACCGGGCCGGTGTTCCTTGGCGCTCGATTGGGCGCCCCTACCATCATGGTGATGTCCCGCCATACGGACCCCACGATGTCCGCGCCCTATGGCCCTTGCGCGGGCTGGATCAAGCGTGATGATATTGCCGCCATCAGCGCCGAAATGGTGATGGATGAAGCCGCCCTCCTGATGGGCAAACCCTAGTTTATCCCCCCGGTTTACTTAAGCGATACCCTGCGTGTTTCCCTAGAAACCTAGAAAGAGGAATCCGGTCCTTTCAGGAATTCCTCTTCCTCAGCCGAAAGCGGCCGCCCCAGAATGCTGTTGCGATGGGGGAAATACCCAAAGCGTTCAATGATCACCATATGTTTAACGGCATATTCATAGGTGCGGGCTTCGGTGTATTGCTCAAACAAGGGCAGGGAGTTTTTCTGAATCTCGAGGTCTTCGGCATGCATCATCGGCATCAGCAGAAACTGCCGGTGGAAGATGTTGTCGAACGCCTCAAGGTCTCCGCGCTCAACCCCTTTCAGGCATAACGCCAGCGCCATGTCATCGCCTGAAAAGGCGCGGGGGGTGTTGCGGAAAATATTGCGGGTCATCTGGTCGAGCAGGAGGATCAGCGCCAGGGTGCCGTCACG
>JAGWAQ010000107.1:5055-11023 GCA_021296375.1 Alphaproteobacteria bacterium | reverse complement strand
GACGTGCTGGAGCGCGATGGCGCCCTGCCCGATTACTTCAAGAACCACCCTGTGTATTACGCTGGCCCCGCCAAAACGCCCGAAGGCTTTGCGTCAGGAAGTTTCGGGCCAACCACCGCGGGCCGCATGGACGCCTATGTCGAGCGGTTCCAGGCGGCGGGCGGCTCCATGGTCATGCTGGCCAAAGGCAACCGCAGTCGCGCGGTGCGTGAGGCGTGCAAAAAACATGGCGGCTTTTACCTCGGCTCGATCGGCGGGGCAGCGGCGAAACTGGCGCTCGACGCCATCAAGAAAGTTGAAGTCCATGAATACCCTGAATTGGGGATGGAAGCGGTGTGGAAGATCGAGGTCGAGAATTTCCCCGCCTTCATCATCACCGACGATAAGGGCAATGATTTCTTCAGCCTTGATTGATCGCGCTGGCGGCGTCTAGATTTTTGACCGCAATTCCCGCGGCTTGGGGCCACCCGTTGCCCAATCCAGCAATTGCACGGTATGAACGATGGGGGCGTTGCTGTCGGCGAGCTGATTGATGCAGCCGAGATTCCCCGCCGCGACGATATCCGCCTCAGCGTCATTGATCGCTTTCAGCTTGCGCGCCTGAAGACCCTGCGCGAGGTCGGGCTGGAGCGCGTTATACGTCCCCGCTGACCCACAGCAGAGATGAGATTCCGCAATATCACGAACCTCGAACCCGGCCTTGCGCAGCAGGTCTTTCGGGATGGATTTGATCTTCTGCCCGTGCTGGAGCGAGCAAGCGGCATGATAGGCGACGCTCAGCCCCTGGGTGCGTTCGATCTCAACCTCACCGAGCCCGATGCGGTCAAGGAATTCCGAAATATCCATAGCCATGGCCGACATCTGGGCGGCGTCTTCCGCCATGGTGCTGTCATTCGCGAAATGATCGGCGTAATCCTTCACCACCGTGCCGCAGCCCGAGGTGTTGATGATCACCGCGTCAAGTCGGCGGTATTTTTTCTCATTGGCCCAGGCCTTGATGGTCGAGGCCATGGCATTTTCCGCCGCCACTTCATCACCGGTATGCTGCGCCACCCCGCCACAGCAATAGGCGGATTTGCGCACCACCACCTCAACCCCGATGCGATTGAGCAAACGAATGGTGGCGGCATTAATGTCAGGGTTAATCGCGCGTTGGGCGCATCCCGCCAGCAACGCCACCCGCGCTTTCGGGGGGTGAGTGTCGGCATTAAACACCTGATCCTTACTGCCCACAGGGTCAAGCCGCGGCATGGCTTTTGGCGTCACCGCCAGCATCGCCGCCAGTGATTTCGGCAGAATAAAGCGCAGCGGACGCGCCAGCCACCCCAGCATCAGGGCGACATAAGCCCGCCGCGCGTAAGGCAGAATGCTGATCAAGAGCTTGCGTTGCACACGGTCAAACACCCGGCGTTGACGGCGTTGGTCCGCATGGCGACGGCCGATATCCACCAGATGCATGTAATCCACCCCCGACGGGCAGGTCGAGGTGCAGGACAGGCAGGTCAGGCAACGGTCAAGGTGATGGCCGGTTACCTCGCCGTCATTGTCATCATTTTCCAGCATGTCGCGGATCAGCCAGATGCGGCCACGGGGGCTGTCGCGTTCATCACCGGTCATGACATAGGTGGGGCAGGTGGCGGTGCAAAAGCCGCAATGCACGCATTTCCGCAAAATACCATCGGCGCGGGCGATATCAGGATGAGCAAGCTGGCTGGGGGTAAACTGGGTTTGCATCGCTAAATTCCATCATACATGCGGCCGGGGTTCAAAATGCCCAGAGGGTCAAAACTGGCCTTCACGCGGCAGGCCAGCTCGTGCAATGGCGCGGGCTGCGGTTCAAACACATCAAGCGCCATGCGGATATTTTCAGGCGCATTGATCAAGGTCACATGCCCGCCATGAGGGGCCACCAGCTTGCGCAGGGCCTCAGCGCCACTGTCCCCGCCGGACGGATGACTGACCCAGATCAATCCCCCTGCCCAATCGGCATAAGCACGGCAATTCGGGCGTTTCAGGATATCGTCCAGAAGGGGTGCCCCCACCGCCGGCGGGCAGGATATTTTCCAGGTGACGCGATTGTTCTGGGGAGGGATCATGGTGTTTTCCCGCAATTCCGCCTGAACCAGATCGGACTCCTCTTTCGCCAGCACCATTTGCTCGCCATGCCCTTTGAGCAAACCCGACAAGGCGTCGATGCGGTTTTTCACCGATACCGCGAACCCTTCAACCCTGATCACCGCGACGGGGAAGTTCTGCGCCGCTTCTTTTAGTTTTTTCTGGTCGGAGAACACCGCGACTTTTGGCGGCACAATCGCCCCTGCGGTCGGTTCAAACGAGCTTGCCAAGGCGGCACGGATCGCCGCCCCCGCTTGCTCTATTGATGGCGCGGCCACCAACAAGCTGGCGGCATCTTCGGGCTTCGGCATGGTCTTGATGGTGACATCATGCATCACCGCAAGGGTGCCAAAGGACCCCGCCATGAGTTTGGAGAGATCATAGCCGGTGACATTTTTCATCACCCGGCTTCCTGATTGAAACGCTTCGCCACGGCCAGAGACGGCGTTAAACCCCAAAAGGAAATCCCGCGCGGCCCCCGCCACCATTCGCCGAGGTCCTGAAAGATTGGTCGCCATCACCCCGCCGATAGTGCCTTGCGCGGCCTCATGGGTCATGGCCCCCAACTGCGGGTCAAACGCCAGCATCTGCCCGGCGTCATCGAGCGCTTTTAAAATTTCACTCAGGGGGGTGGCGGCTTTTGCCATCAGCACCAATTCATCCGGCTCATAGGTGGTGATGCCTGATAGCGACACAAGGCTCAGCACCTGGTCGGCATCAGTGGCGCGGCCGAGATGCTTGCGGCTGCCCAGCCCCTGAACATCAAGACGGGTTCGCGATGCGGCGGCACTGGCGATCGCCTCAAGCAGATCATCAGCATCACGCACATCACGCGGCGGTAAGGTGGGGGTCGTGAACGCGCGCATCAGAACCGCGGCAGATCAGGGTGGGGAAGTTTACCATGATGGACATGAAGACGCCCGAGTTCCGCGCAACGATGCAGAACAGGAAAGACCTTCCCGGGGTTCAGCAGATGACCCGGGTCAAACGCGCATTTCAGGCGTTGCTGTTGCTTCAGGTCGTCTTCGGAGAACATTTCCCCCATCAGGTCTCGTTTTTCAACGCCGACGCCATGCTCACCGGTCAGGACGCCGCCAAGCTCGACGCAAGCCTTGAGGATCGCGGCGCCAAATTCTTCGGCGCGCTCAAGGTCACCCGGCTCATTGGCATCAAACAGGATCAGAGGGTGGAGATTGCCATCACCGGCGTGAAAGACATTGGCGACACGAAGGCCGAACTGCTGGCTCATGCGGGACATGCGCGACAACATTTCCGGCAACTGGCGGCGCGGGATCGTGCCATCCATGCAAAGGTAATCCGGCGAAATACGGCCGATTGCGGGAAAGGCGGATTTCCGCCCGGCCCAGAACAGCTCACGCTCTTCTTCGGTTTCCGACACACGGATGGACGTCGCGCCCCTGGCTTTGACAATTTCCGCAACACGCGCCGTCAAGGCGGTGACTTCCGCTTCCGGCCCGTCCAGCTCAACAATCAGCAAAGCGTCCGCTTCGCGCGGATAGCCCGCCGACACGAAATCCTCGGCGGCGTTAATGGCAGGGTTATCCATCATTTCCATTCCTGCCGGGATGATGCCTTTGGCAATCACCGCCCCCACCGCTTCACCTGCGCGCAACGCTTCGTCAAACCCGATCAGGAGCGCCTTGCGCGTCGCCGGCTTTTGCAGAATCCGCACCGTGACTTCCGTGACAATACCCAAAAGACCTTCCGACCCTGTCATGACCCCGAGCAGGTCATAGCCGCCGGCATCCAGATGCTTGCCGCCAAGGGTGATAACCTCACCATCCATGGTCACCATCTCAATCCCCAGAAGGTTATTGGTGGTAAGCCCGTATTTCAGGCAATGCACGCCGCCTGAATTTTCCGCCACATTGCCGCCGATGGAACAGGCGATCTGGCTCGACGGGTCGGGGGCATAATAATAGCCCTTGCCCTCCACCGCATGGGTGATGGCAAGGTTGGTGACGCCGGGCTGGGCGACCACCGCGCGGTTGTCGTAATCAATATCCAGAATACGGTTCATGCGGCTCAAGCCGATCACCACCCCGTCTTCCAGCGGCAAGGCGCCCCCTGACAGCGATGTCCCCGCCCCTCGCGGCACGATCTTGACGTCATTGTCACGGCAATAGCGCATCAGCTTGGCGACATCAGCGGTGGTTGCGGGCAAGGCCACCACCATTGGCGTCGCGCGGTAGCCGTTCAGCCCGTCGCTTTCAAACACACTCATCGCGCCGTCATCCGCGATCACGCCATCGGCGCCAATCAAGGCGGCCAGATCCGCGGCAATGATGGACTTGCGTGCGATCATGTCCTGATCAGGGGTCGGCATTTGCATGTCGTCACCTCAATAAGAAGAAAATTCAGGAGATATTTTATCGCCAAATTATAAACCGGTTTTTGAAAGCGAATCAATCGCGACCGAATGCCTTGACCGGAATAATTGCGTGAATTATTGCCGCAACCCACCGCACCGGTCACCGCCGAAAGGACAAAAACGGACAGCCGCGCCATTCGGCCATAAAAAAAGCCCGACATTTGCCGGGCTAATTCCATGATAATCAGGGGTAATCGGGGCTGTTTAGCCCTGACGTGCCTTCATACGCGGGTTCTTCTTGTTGATCACGTAGAGGCGGCCACGACGGCGCACGACCTGACAGTTGCGGTCACGGGACTTCAGCGTTTTCAGTGAGCTGGCGACTTTCATAGCTTACTCTTCTGGTTAATAAGTGGAGCCATCGGCCGGAGCCGAACATGGCGGATGGGAGTGTATAGCGTCATCTCCCCCCCTTGGTCAAGGGCCAATGGGAGATTTTCCCGCTTAACGGCCAGATTCTTCTGCCGAAGGTGCCGGCATCTCAAACTTGACGCCGCAACCGGCGATGCCGCAATACCCCCCGGGGTTTTTATGCAAATACTGCTGGTGGTAATCTTCCGCCAGGTAATATTGCCCCGCCGTTCCTATTTCTGTTGTGATGGCAGGGCGCCCGGCTTTTTGCAAGGCGGCGTTATACGCATCACGGCTTTGGCGGGCGATTGTCAGCGTCGCCTCATCATCAGCGTAAATCGCCGAGCGGTATTGCGTGCCGACATCATTGCCCTGACGCATGCCCTGGGTGGGGTCGTGATTCTCCCAAAAGATTTTCAGGACAGCGGCGGTATCAATCACCTTCGGGTCATAGATCACCTCAACCACTTCGGTATGGCCCGTGGCACCTGAACAGACCTCTTGATAGGTGGCGTTTATCGTGTGACCGCCAGCATAGCCTACTGAAGTTGTAAAGACCCCGGGGGTTTGCCAGAACACCCGTTCCGCCCCCCAGAAGCAGCCCATCCCCACCAGCAAGCGGCCCAATCCTGCGGGAAATGGCGGCACGATGGGATTGCCGTTAACAGCATGGGGATTAGGCTCCAGCACCGCTTCATCACGGCCTTTGAGCGCGGTTTCCGCTGTCGGCATGTCGATTTTTTTCATCAGGAAGGAAAGCATGGCGGGGTGTCCTTTCATTACGTCTCGATGTTTGCGCTCTCGATGAGGGCGCTCGATTGCCGGGCATAGTCTTAATATCGGGTGGCGGCAGGCGTTTCGCAAGCCCCCCAAAGGGAGGCCCTATTATTCCGCGCCTTTAGCTCGCCATCTCGCTGGCCATCACCCGCGCCACCGCGGCATCAAATTCCGCATAGGATGAAATGACAGCATCCGCCCCCATGGCGTGGACATCATGGGCCGAATACCCCCAATCCACCAGAATAACCTTGGCACCGGCGTTTCGCGCCGCGCCGAAATCAGCGATACTCTCCCCCACCATGATGGAGCGGGCGGGGTCAGCGTCCAGTT
>JAGWAQ010000107.1:0-4929 GCA_021296375.1 Alphaproteobacteria bacterium | reverse complement strand
CGCCCCCCTGGCAATAACCCCCGCAACCATCGCCACCACACCATCATAGAGCGTGGTATGGACAACAGGACGGTCAAGGTAATCGTCACGGTAACTGGCCAGCACCTGATCAAACAAGGCGTCGGTCATGACCCCGCCCGCGGCTTCGATGCCCTGACGGATCAAATCTTTCAACCCGCCGCCGATCATCAGCTCAATATCGCGCTCAAGCAAGCCATCCGCACCGTCAACATGGCGCAGTAATGCCGCGTTCAAATGAAAGGCGATGTCCGGCGATGAATGCACCAACGTGCCATCAAGGTCATAAATCACCGCATCAGGGGAGAAAACCGCCATCTGTTATTCGGCCATCAATGCCGCGACGCCGGGCAAGGTCTTGCCTTCCATCCATTCAAGGAAAGCCCCGCCTGCGGTCGAGACATAATGGAACTTGCCGCTGACCCCGGCGGCGATCAACGCCGCCACGGTATCCCCGCCGCCCGCAACAGATACAAGCCCGTTCATGCGCGTCAGGATCGCCGCGTGCCGGGCCAGATCAACCGTCGCGGCGTCAAATGGCGGAATCTCAAACGCCCCCATGGGGCCATTCCAGACCAAGGTATTGGCGGTGTTGAGTGCCGCAACCGCTTTCGCCACGGTTTCAGGACCGGCGTCGAGAATCATCTCATCATCGGCAATATCGCCATCACCCACCGCCACCACACGGGCATCGGCCCCGGCCTTGAATTCTTTCGACAACACGACATCAACAGGCAGGATAATCTCACACCCGGCCTTTTCCGCACTGGCCATGATGGTGCGCGCCTGATCCGCCATATCAGCTTCCGCCAGCGACGCCCCGATCGCCACCCCCTGGGCATAAAGGAACGTGTTGGCCATGCCGCCACCGATGATCAGGCTGTCGACACGCTCGACCAGGTTATTGAGGACGGCAAGCTTGGTCGAAACTTTCGCCCCGCCAACCACCGCCGCGACAGGGGTTTTCGGCTCTTCCAGTGCCGCCGCCAGGGCCGCCAGTTCTTCCGCCATCAGGGGACCGGCGTAAGCAGGCTTCAGCCCCGCCAGCACCGATATCGAGGCATGGGCGCGATGGGCGGCGGAAAACGCATCATTAACATAAAAATCAATGCCTTCGGCAAGGGCGGCGGCGAACCCCGCGTCACCGGCTTCTTCTTCGGCATGGTAGCGCAGGTTTTCCAGCAGCAGCACCTCCCCGTCATTCAGGGAGCTGATGGCGGCTTGCGCCATCTCCCCGATGCAGTCGCCCGCAAATTTGACGTCACGCCCAACCGCATGGGCAAGCGCTGGCGCGATCGGGGCAAGCGACATCTCCGCCACCGCCTGGCCTTTCGGCCGACCATAATGGGCCGCCACCACAACCCTCGCGCCGCGTTCCGCCAGATCAGCGATCCCCGGGGCGGTGCGGTCAATCCGAGTGGTGTCCGTGATGGCCCCGTCGGCCATAGGCACGTTCAAATCGGTACGAAAGAAAACCGTCTTGCCGGCAACATCAACATTACGGATATGAAGCGCCTCAAGGGCAGATAAAGACATAGTTTGGCTTGACATTGGATGTGCTCATGATCAGGAATACTATCACCGATTTAGCACGCCAGGTGCGGTTTCACAATTGCCGAAACATCACCGCCGTCACCCAGTGAGTGGACATGCCGATACCGATCTATGTCATTGCCCTGAAAAGCTCCACCGAACGCCGTGATGTGATGTCCGCGCGGCTGGCGAGGGCCGGTTATGACTTCACTTTTATCGACGCCGTCCATGGCGCATCAATGACAGCAGAAGCGGCCAATGCCGCCATTTCCCCCCGCCGTCAATACCAGCACGCCAGCCCCATCAGCCGCGGTGCCCTTGGCGGTTGCCTGAGCCATTTTAACGCCTGGAGCAGGATTGCCGAAAGCGACGCCCCGATGGCGCTTATTCTTGAGGATGACGCCTGTTTGCATGATGATCTTGACGAGGTGCTGAGGCGCCTTGACCGACTTGAGGGCAAGATCGATATCGTCAATTTGCATTTCCGTGGAGGGCGGCCCTTGATCGATGTCGCGCAACTGTCGCCAACCCATCGCCTGACCTCCTGCCGTTACAACAGCATCGGGGCGGAAAGCTATGTCATCACCCGTGCCGCCGCCGCCCATCTGCTGACGGAAGCGCGGCCGGTTGTCCATGAGGTTGATCTCTACCTGAACCGCTGGTGGGACCACGGGCTGCATGTGCTGACGGTCAACCCCCCCGTTGTCCATGAAGACGACAGCCCCACCACTATCGGTTATCCCGCCAAGGTAGCGGGCTGGCCAAATGACAAATTCTGGCACCGTTTCCGCCGTCGCCTGAGCCGCATCATGGACAGCACCACAAAACGCCGCATGTACCCGTCAATGGTCGCCACCATGAAAATGCGGCTGATGGGAACCGACCCGAGCGACGTCGGCAACAACCCGGACTTCCCGAACCTGATCAAGATGACCGATGGCAAGTGACGCGCAATACACTTCGGCGAGCGAAGAATTCTGGAGCGGCGTCCGTGACGAAATCCCCCTGATGCTGGGGGTCATTCCCTTTGGCATGGTGTTTGGCGTGTTGGGCGTTGAGGTGGGGCTGGACCCTGTCACCATCATGGCGATGTCGATCATCATCTTTGGCGGGGCGTCGCAGGTGGTGTTTGCGCAAATGGTTTCAGCAGGCGCCGCGGGGATGGTGATCGCGGGCACGGTTGGCATCATCAACCTGCGCCATGCGCTCTATTCCGCGACCTTCACGACGTATATTTCCAGCCTGCCGATGCGCTGGCGGGTGGTGATCTCCTATCTGTTGACCGATGAAGGGTTTTTTGTCTCACTGGTGCGGTTTCAGACAAAACCCTATTCCCCCAATATGTATTTTCATATGGTCGGCACCGGCCTTGTGCTGTGGGTATGCTGGCAAGCGGCGACCCTGGCGGGGATCGTGGTGGGGGAGTTGATCCCGCCATCCCTTAACCTTGGTTTTGCGATACCGCTGACCTTCATGGCCATTACGGTTCCGCAAATCACCAGCATTCCGCCCCTCGTGGCGGTGATCACCGGCGGGGTTGTGGCGATCCTCGGGCAAAGCCTGCCCTGGAACATCTGGGTGATCGCCGCCGCCCTGGCAGGGATGACGGCGGGCTATCTGGCGGAGATTGTCCTGCGCCGCAACAAGGCGACGTCATGAGCGGGATGGACACCGAACTTTTGGGCGGACTTTGGGGAGGACCTTGGGGAGGACTTTGGGGCGTCATCCTGGCGTCGGGCCTACTGACCTTTGCGGCGCGATTCTCGATGATCGGGATTTTCCACGATCGCGAATTGCCGGAGCTGATCAAGCGCCTGCTCGCCTATGTCGCCCCCGCCGCCCTGTCGGCCATTATCCTGCCGGATATTCTGCTCGTGGAAGGCGACATCACCTTCACCGGCAATGCCCAGATACCGGCATTTATCCTGGCGGCGGTGGTGGCGTATTTCAGCCGAAACGTCATGGCCACCATCACCACCGGCATGATCGCCCTGTGGGTGATCGAAAGTCTGTTTTGATTAACCATTTCTTAACTATTATATGCTAATCTGGTTTTGTAACGGTGGATGATGATCATCACCCGTTCTGCATTTTGTTGGATTAACCGGAGAAACCTGATGTCCCCACGTTCTGTTATTACTGGCGCCCTTGATTTTGCGCGGCGGCATATCATCCTTGCCCTGACCATGAAGTTTTCCGCTGGTCTGGTGATCGGGTTTGGTCTTGGGGTGTATTTTCTGCCCATCATCATTGCCGAAGCGCCCGCTGATGAAACCATCATCATCGCGCAAGCGGAAACAGCCGAACGCCAGGCGGTGTTTGTCAAGGATCGCGCCGGTTCTGACCCGCTCCATTGGGGGGAAGGCACATTGTTCCTGTCGGACAGCCGCGTCACCCTTGAAGGCAAAGTCTCCCCCGGCCCTGATTACCGCCTCTACCTGGCGCCGGAATTTGTTGAAACCGGGGACGGGTTCCGCGCCATCAAATCGCAATCTGTTGAAGTGGCCCGCATCAAGGGGTTTGAGAATTTCTCTTATGAAATCCCCCAGAATATCGACATCAACGCTTATGGCGCGGTGGTCATCTGGTGCGAACGATTTGGCCAGTACATCACTTCAGGCCGGCTTGAGAATCGCGGCTAGTTCTCTCCGTGGACGGCATTAATTTTCTGACGCTGGCTGACACCAGCTTTATCTTTGCGGTGACACCTGGCCCCGGGGTGGTGGCGGTGCTGGCGACCTCCATCAATCGTGGCCCCAAAAGCGGCATTGCGATGACGGCGGGGGAAGTGACGGGGGATATGGTGTATCTCCTGCTTGCCATGGTCTCGCTGGCCAGTCTCGCGCAATCCCTGACGGAAGTGTTGATCGCGATCCGCATCATTGGCGCGATCTACCTGTTCTGGGTGGGGGTGAAAACCTTCCGCGCCCCGCCATTGAGCGAAGGGCTGGTGGATAATTCTGCCCGTGGCCTGACCATGGCGTTCGGCGCGGGCTTCATGATCTCCATCACCAACCCCAAGGTGATTGTCTTCTACCTGTCCTTTCTGCCGCTGTTCATCGACATGACGCGATTGACCCCGGTCAGCGGCGCGCAGGTGATGGCGGTGATGTGTGTCAGTGTCTTTCTGGGGCCAGCCTTGATCGCCTTGCTCGGCCACCATGCCCGCAAACTGGCCACCGATGAGGTCAAGGGGCGTGTCATCAATCGCATCACGGGATTGCTGCTGATGGCGGTGGGCGTGGCGCTGGTGGTGACCATTTAACCCGCCATTTATCGGGCCTGTAATCGGGCCTGTAATCGGGTGTTAAATCGGGTATTGAAACGGCTGTTCCTGTGGTCAGGGGCCGCCGGGGTGCGACAAGAGTTTCCTTGCGC
>JAGWAQ010000106.1 GCA_021296375.1 Alphaproteobacteria bacterium | reverse complement strand
GCCCAGGCAGCGCATGATCGAAAGTCTGATATTCGCCCGGGTGCGCGAGCTTGACCTGACCCGGCCGGTGTTGATCGAGGCGGAAAGCAGCCGCATCGGCACCTGTCATATTCCGCAAGGTCTATGGAAAGTCATGCATGACGCCCCGCAGATTCATATTGATGCGGCACCCTCGGCGCGGGTGGATTTTCTGATGCGGGATTACCCCCATCTGATCAGCCAGCCGGAACGGCTTGATCGCTTGATCGACGGCATGATCAGCCGCCACGGCCATGAGGTGACGGCGCAATGGCGGGGCTATGTGGAGGCCGAGGACTGGCCGCGCCTGGTGGAGGCGTTGATCAGTCAGCATTATGACCCGGCCTATGCCACCACGTCAGGGCGAAAAGGCGGCCAACCCTTGGCGAGATTGACGTCCGACGCTCTTGATCAGGACGCCATTGAGACGCTCGCGCGGCAAATTTCAGCGATTTTCAGCAAAATGTAAAATTTGCCGATTTCAGGCTTGCATCACGTCACAACATTGTCTAAACAATGTCCACCGTGTTCCCCGGTAGCTCAGCGGTAGAGCAAGCGACTGTTAATCGCTTGGCCGGCGGTTCGAATCCGTCCCGGGGAGCCATTTTCCTTCTCATCGTTATTCATTCTGCCGTGGCTTGAGCCGTGGATTTTTTGTGGGCCTGATCTCACCTGTTGGCCCCTCACCGCCCTTTACTGAAGCCGGATTTGCCGAACCACGGCAATTCACCTATAGTTTTATTATGGATACCTAATAATAAACTTACAATTGAACTTCAGTGGAGGCGAAGATGAAGAAAATGACGATCGTTCGGTTCAAGCCAAAACCTGAATATTATGATCAATTTGTCCAGGATATTGTCGAGCATAACCAGCACGGCGGGGATGCGCATGTGCACGAAGCCCGTGTCATGACGGCCGGAGAAGAAGTGGTGGTGATGGTCATCCGTGACGCCGAAAAGCTGGCGCAAAGCGCAAGCGAGGGCGTGGCGTGGCTTGACACCAAGCGCCACATGCTGCAGGAGTATAACGCCGAAGATCGCCATACCCTGCCCATGACCGGTGATCTTGTTGAATAGAATTGATGGCAAGCATCACCATTAATACCACATCCGCAAGATCAAGTGACGTGACAATCTGACGTGACAAACTGGCGTGACAAACTGAAGATATCGTGATGGCGGTTAAGCCGTCATCACTTCCGCCGGTCGCCACGCATGATTTAAACCGGTGTGGCGTGGCGTGATCGCGTGTATAACATGGGGTGAACCATTGAGCGCGCTGACATGACCCCCACCAAACCCCTGCCCTATACTGAATTCCTCATCCTGCTGACATTGATGATCTCGATCGTCGCCATGGCGATTGACATGATGCTGCCCGCCCTTGCCCTGATGGGAAATGACCTGGGGGTGGAGCGGCTCAGCCATACGCAATTGATCATCTCCTTTATGTTTGGGGGATTTGCCCTTGGGCAATTTGTCGTCGGGCCGTTGTCGGATTCCTTTGGCCGCAAGCCGCTGATATTGGGGGGGTATATCCTGTTCCTGCTGGGCTGCCTTGTTTCACTGCGAGCCGATACGCTTGAGGTCATGCTGGTGGGGCGGTTCCTGCAAGGCTTGGGGGCGGCGGGGCCACGGGTCATCAGCATGTCGCTGATCCGTGATCTATATGCCGACAAGGCGATGGCGCGGATCATGTCTTTTATCATGACCTTGTTCTTCTTGATCTCGATCGGCGCGCCCTTGATGGGGCAAGCCGTGATCATGGTGGCCAGCTGGCGCTATATCTTTGGTATTTTCATGGCGCTGGGGGCCTTGACCTGCAGCTGGATGATGCTGCGGCAACCGGAAACCCACCCCGTCGACAAACGCCTTGCGTTTTCCCTCAAGACGATATGGGGCGGCGTCAAAGAGGTGGTCACCACCCGCGAGGTGATGGGCAATACCCTTGCCCTGGGGGTGGTGTCTGGGCCGTTTATTGCTTATCTGGCCTCATCGCGTCAGGTGTTTCAGGATATTTATCAGGTGGCGGAACTCTTTCCCGTTTATTTTGGCATTTCCGCCACCGCGATCGCCGCCGCGTCGCTGTCCAACGCCAGGCTGGTGAAAGGGTTTTCCCTTAAATCGATCGCCCATGCCGCGTTTGTCCTGGTGGCGGTTGTCAGCGCCGTGTTCGTTCCGGTCTTTATGGCGTATCAAGGGGTGCCGCCCCTGCCCGTCTTCATGGCCTGGCTGATGCTGGTGTTTTTCGGGATCGGGCTGATTTTCGGCAACCTGACGACGATTGCCATGCAACCTGTGGGGCATCTGGCGGGGATAGGCGCGGCGGTGGTCGGTTCGCTTTCAACCTTTATGTCCCTGCCGCTGGCCTATGTGATTGGCCAGATGATCACCGGCAGCGCCCTGCCCCTGCCGCTTTCCTTTGCGCTTCTGGGCACGGTGAGCCTTCTCATTCTCCGCAGGACTAACCGCCGATAGCCCGCGCCGGGTGATGCCTCTTTAATTATAAGTCGCGTCATGAAGACGCTGGTGAGCCTCAGTTTCATAGGCTGGGGATGTTTCGGCAATAAAATCAATAGCAAGACTGTAGCCGTCAGTTTCGGCTTTTGGGTCAGCCCCGGCATCCAATAATGTGATGATAGCTTCAGAATGACCATAATTGGCGGCGATATGAAGTGGTGTCCAGCCGTATGCAGCCCGGGCCTTCAGGTCAGCCCCTGCTTCAAGTAAGGTAATGATGGCATTGGATTTGCCATAACGGGCAGCGGTATGAAGCGGGGTTCCACCATATTGGTTTCGGGCGTTAATTTCGGCTCCGGCCTCCAGCAATGTAGTGATGGCTTTGGAATGGTCATTACCGGCGGCCCCGTGAAGCGGAGTCTCGCCAATTTCAGTACGGGCCTCAATATCTACGCCCGCTTCCAGCAAGGCGGTGATGAGGTCTGTGTCTCCATCTAATGCGGCGTCATGGATGGGATCAGCGGCGGCGGGGGCCATAGCAAGGAATATCATCAGCAGTGCTTGCGAGATGACTCGGTGAAATCGGGTGCAGGGTGTTGTCATGGTTAATCCTCCAACTTTTGCGTCAGGATAGACGCAAAAGATGAAAAGAACGTTAACCGCCCCAATAATAGCCAATATGCTGATTTATGGGGATTTTGAGCAATTCAGCCGAAGAAAAAACCGCCGAAAGCCCGTTTATTCCGCGCGGTGAGTGACGTTCAGCCCGATGATCGAGGCAATGGCATCGGGCGCGGCGACGACGGCAAGGAAGGTCGCGAATGGCACCGGTGATGACGGCGAGGACGACAGGCTCAAGCGCCCCCCCTGCTCAAGGAAGCTTTGGGTGGGTTGCGCCAGCATGGCGTAAGTATTTGGCGCCACGGGGCCGATCGACATGGCCAGGAGTTCCATTAATGTCATGACGGCGTCAGCTTTGCTGATCCCTTCCCCCGCCGCGTAAATCGTCAGGAGCGAGTCCAGCCCGCCACTGTCAGAGATGGTGAATTCAAACGAATTCATGAACCCCGCCAGGAACAGCTCTTCCGTCAGGATATCCATCAATTCGTCTTCCGACAGTTTGTTGCTGTGCATCCGCTCAAGCTCTTCTTCCAGGACAACGATCGCGTCATTGAGAAGGCCAAGATCAACCGCCAATTTGATGGTGCCGATCTGGTCAAAAGCAACCGTCATTTCGGCATAGGAATTGACCCGATCATGCGCTAAATCAGGAGAACCGTTGAACTGGATGTTCATGGTCAATTCATCCAGCCCCATGCTGTTCATGGCCAGCAGCAACCGCGGGTCGGTGGTTGGCCCGGGGTGGTAAGTGAGGTCAATAACACCTGAAGTGATGGCCGTCAGGGGAAAGGCAAAGGGGGTGTCGATCTTCAGTTCAGTGGCATCGGTGTAATAGCGATCCATGGTCACGCGGGAGCCATCCCCCAGGTCAATGTCAAGGTTGCTTACCGAACTCAGTCCAGGGAACTGGATGTATGAGCTGAAATTTTCATCAAAAAGGTTCAAAACCGTGGCGTCAGGAAGATTAACCAGCATATTCGCGACGCGGACGCCTCCTATCGCCACCGACGCGCCTTCAACAATCGGGCTTGTCATCATGACATTGCCGATGTTGATTTCCTTGATCAGGGTTTTTCCCCCCGTCGGCACGACATTGACGAAATAATGGTCAATCGCAACCTCAACCCCGATATCAAGCCTGATGGTGACGTCATTGGCATCACCATTGAAACTGACAGGGTCGATGGAACCTGAACCATAGGTCAGGCTACCGCCCTTGAATGAAACCTGCTCCGCCGCGTGGCTGGCGGTGGCGGCAATCGCAAAAAAAACTCCAAAAATACAATGAATTAGTCGCATGGAAAGATCTTTCATATAAATTCGTTTTATTGTCGCAGGGGATTGATCCCAAGTCCAGCACCCTATAATTTAAAATCCGGATTAAGGAGATCATTATGGCAAAACCTGTGTTCAATTGGGAAGACCCGTTCCACCTTAACCAGCAGCTTACGGATGATGAGCGCATGGTCATGGAAAGCAGCCGCCGCTTCGCGCAGGACAAGCTGTTGCCGCGGGTGATCAAGGATTACCGTGAGGAAGGTTTTGACCGCTCCATCATGCTCCAGTTCGGTGAGCTGGGCCTGCTCGGCCCCACAATCCCGGCGGAATATGGCGGCGGCGGCATGAACCATGTCTGCTATGGCCTGGCGGCACGTGAAATCGAACGCGTTGACAGCGGCTACCGTTCCGCCATGTCGGTGCAATCTTCCCTTGTCATGCACCCCATCAACGCCTTTGGCACCGAAGAGCAGAAGCAAAAATACCTGCCCAAGCTGGCCACCGGTGAATATGTCGGTTGTTTCGGGCTGACGGAACCTGATTATGGGTCGGACGCGGGTTCGCTTGTCACAAAAGCCGAAAAGGTTGATGGCGGCTACAGCCTGTCGGGGTCAAAAATGTGGATTTCCAACGCCCCCGTGGCGGATATCGCCATCATCTGGGCAAAGCTCGACGGCGTTATTCGCGGCTTTATCGTCGACCGTTCGATCGCCGGTGACGGCTTTCAGACCCCGATGATCACCGGCAAGCTTTCCCTGCGGGCCTCGATGACGGGGTCGATCATGATGGATGGGGCGTTTGTCCCTGAAGACAATCTTCTGCCCGGGGTGGAAGGCTTGAAAGGGCCGTTTTCCTGCCTCAACAAAGCCCGTTACGGTATTGCCTGGGGCACCATGGGCGCGGCGGAGTTCTGCTGGCACGCCGCCCGCCAATACACGCTGGACCGCAAGCAATTCAATCGTCCCCTCGCCGCCAATCAGCTGATTCAGCTCAAACTGGCGGATATGATGACGGAGATCACCCTTGGCCTGCAATCCTGCCTGCGCGTCGGGCGGATGCTGGATGAAGGTTCCGCCGCGCCGGAGATCATTTCCATCATCAAGCGAAACTCTTGCGGCAAGGCGCTTGAGATCGCCCGCAAATCCCGCGACATGCATGGCGGCAACGGTATTTCTGAGGAATATCACGTCATGCGCCATGTCGCGAACCTTGAGACCGTCAACACCTATGAAGGCACCCACGATGTCCACGCCCTTATTCTCGGGCGGGCGCAAACGGGGCTTCAGGCTTTTACTGGCGTTTGATCCCTAGCGGGGCTTGAGCCCCACCGGAACTTGATCCCTAGCGGGGCTTGATCGTTTTTAGCGGCGGGATTACTCGAGCGCGTCGCGTGGCCGCATCAAGGACACCAGCGTCCCCGACCCGCGGGTGATCTGCCCGATCGTCGGGGCTTCAAACACCATTTCCGCCAGAGAGGCCGTGGGGAAGTCACTGATCGACTTCTGCGCGCGATTGCCGTCTTCCGCCAGCAGGATATGCATCAAGATGATCAGCCCCGGGTTATGGCCGATCAAGAGGATGTTGTTCAGGTCATGGGCGTGATCGGTAATGACATCAAACAGCGTTTCGCCATCGGC
>JAGWAQ010000105.1 GCA_021296375.1 Alphaproteobacteria bacterium | reverse complement strand
CGCGGGGATGACGCGGGGACATGACGATGGGACATCAGCAACCTCAATAATTGTTCGAGGTAGTATGGCGATGATCAGCCCGCAAATGGAAGGTTTTTTTTCATCTTCAACTTGATATATTCAGATGAGTTTGACAAAGGAGCGATCATGATCACCCCTCAACAGCTTGATGATTTTCAGCGTGACGGCGCGGTTCTCCTGAAAGGGGCGTTCACGGAATGGGTGGAGAAGATCACGGCCGCCATCCAGGCCAATCTCGACAGCCCCGGCGAATATGCCGCTGAAAACACCAAGCAAGATGACACCGGTCGGTTTTTTGATGATTACTGCAACTGGCAACGATTGCCGGAAATCGAAGACGTCATCATGAATTCCCCCGCCCCGCAACTGGCGGCGGAGCTGATGCAATCGGAAACCGCCAGGGTGTTTCATGACCATGTGCTGGTGAAGGAACCCGGCACCTCAAAAGAAACCCCATGGCACCAGGACGCGCCGTATTATTTCATTGAAGGTCAGCAGAACATCAGCTTCTGGATTCCTGTTGATCCGGTGCAGGACGCCACCTTGCGGCTGATCGCCGGATCGCATCTATGGGATAAAATGGTACTTCCGGTGCGCTGGCTCAATGAAGATGATTTTTACGCTGGCGAAGACAGCTTTCGGCCTGTCCCCCGCCCCGGCGAAGATGGCGAGGATTACACCATCCTTGAATGGCCGATGGAACCGGGGGATGCGGTGGCGTTTCATTACAAAACCGCCCATGGCGCACGCGCCAACCTGGCGACGACACGGCGCCGCGCCTTGTCCTTGCGGTATGTGGGGGATGACGCGCAGTTCATCACCCGCCCGGGGCGGACATCACCGCCCTTCCCCGGCCATGGCATGACCGATGGCGAGGCATTGCGGGACGACTGGTTCCCGATTGCTTATTCGAAATAACCCATTCCTAGCGCGCCTTGCGCTTCAGCCCTTGTTCCGCGGCGCCTGCAAATTTGCGCTTGCCACCAGCCTTATGGGGAGGCTTCTGGCCGGGTTGCTGGCCGGATTTCTGGCCGGATTTCTGGCCGGGTTTGCTTTTGGCAAAGCTCTTGCCGCCGTTGCGATTGGCAGGTTTGCCCCCGGAAGGCTTTGCTGAAAACGGCTTGCCGCCATTTTTCTTGAACGGCTTGCGGTCGGGGCGCTCGGGGCGTTCACCGCGCTCGGGGCGTTCACCGCGATCAACAAACGCCTTTGTGAATGGATTGCGGTCGGGGCGCTCGGGGCGTTCGCCACGGTTGGGGCGTTCGCCACGTTCGGGGCGTTCACCGCGATCATCAAACGACTTTTTGAAAGGCTTGCGGTTGGGGCGTTCGGGGCGTTCTCCGCGCTCGGGGCGTTCGCCACGTTCGGGGCGTTCACCACGATCATCAAATGACTTTTTGAACGGTTTGCGGTTAGGGCGTTCGCCTCGGTTGGGGCGATCCCCACGGTTGGGACGATCCCCACGTTGGGGTCGATCCCCACGGTTGGGGCGGTCCCCACGGTTGGGGCGGTCCCCACGTTGGGGGCGGGCATTGCGGCCGCCTTTCGGGGCATCAAGGTTCACCGGCTCATCACTCAGCGGCAGGGTTGGCACAGCGCCGGGCTGGTCTTCGCGTTTCGGCAATTTGGTGCCGATCAGCTTTTCGATGTCACGCAGGAAGCTGCGTTCGCCTTTTGCGCAGAAGGAAATCGCCACGCCGTTGCGGCCGGCACGGGCGGTCCGTCCAATGCGGTGGACATAGCTTTCGGGAATATTCGGCAGATCAACATTGATGACGTGGCTGACGTCATCGATATCAATCCCGCGGCCAGCGATATCCGTTGCCACAAGCACCGTCGCTTCGCCGGAACGGAATTGCCCGAGGGCGCGCTGGCGTTGCCCCTGGCTTTTGTTGCCATGAAGGGAAACCGCAAGGATGCCGTAGTTGTTGAGGAATTTCTGGACACGATCGGCGCCGTATTTGGTGCGGGTGAAGACGATCGACCGTTCGACCTCTTTCTGGGACAGGATTTCCAGCAGCGCCATGTTCTTGCGGGCTTTTTCCACATAGATCACCTGCTGGTTGATCTTTTCCACGGGGCGGGATTCCGGTGTCGCTTCAACGAATTCCGGTTCATGCATAAACTCTTTCGTCAGCGCCTGGACCGCTTTTGGCATGGTCGCGGAAAGCAGCACCGTCTGGCGATCTTCCGGCACCGCACCGAGGATCTTGCGGATCACCGGCAGGAACCCGAAATCCAGCATCTGGTCGGCTTCATCCAGCACCACCATGGTGGTTTCATCCAGCGACATGACGCCGCTCTCAATATGGTCAAGCACCCGTCCTGGCGTCGCGATCACGATATCCGTGCCACGCTGAAGCGCGCGGATCTGCGGCGGATAGCTGACGCCGCCCACGATAATCGCCTGATTGTAATTGACGTATTTGCCGTAACGGCGAACGGTATCGGCGATCTGGTTTGACAGCTCACGGGTTGGCGACAGGATCAGCACCGAGCATGAGCCGCGGCGGGCGCGGGTTTTGCTGCGCGCCAGCTTGTCCAGCACCGGCAGAACAAAAGCGGCGGTCTTGCCGGTGCCGGTTTGGGACAGGCCAATAACATCGTCGCCATTGGCGATGATGGGGATCATCCGTTGTTGAATAGGGGTTGGGGTCGTGTACCCACTGTCACGAATGGCACGATTAAGATCATCAGCAAGGCTGAGGTCAGCAAAAGAAGTCAATGTATGATAGCTTTCCGGAAATATCCGTCTTGGCAGGCCATCGATCATTAACGTCGTAAGCCTTCATGCCCACCTTATGAGCCAGAACGCCGGTAAAGGCAAGCGTTATCCGAAACCGGCGTTATCCCCCGTCTCGGGGGGATGAGGTTTTTGGCAACACCAGCGCCAGCCCGATGATCATCGCCACCAGCGCGCACCAGACCCAGAGCGAATGGCTTTCCCCGAAAATCATGATCCCCCAGAACACCCCGCAAAGCGTCACGGTATAGCCGGTCTGGCTGGCAAAAACCGCGCCATAGCGCGCCACCGTCAGGACAAACAGGGAATAGGCAATGACGGTGATCACCGACAGGCCCACCAGGGCATAATCGCCGCTCCCCAGGGGAAACTGCGGAGTGTAGAAACTGTCAGTGGCATAAACAACAGGCAGCAGCACGACAGCGGAGATCAGATTCATCCCCATGGCCATGCGGATAGGGCCAACGGCGATCGCACTGCGAAACCCCAGCAGGATGTTTTCCGCCGCGTAGGACACGGAACTCAAACACGCCAGCAGAATCCACGGCACCGCCGCACGGTTGGGCAAACTGTTGTCGGGCACCGCGATAAACAGCATCGCCAGCACCCCGAAGGCCAGCCCGAGAAAACGGATTTTCGAAAACCCCTCGATCTTGAGGGGAATGGAAAACCCGTAGGTCAAAAGCGGGATCAAGGCCACGGTAATGGCCAGCACCCCGGCCTGCACATGGGGGGCGGCAAAATAAAACAACGAACTGGGGACGGCCGCCCCCAGCATGGCGATCAGGCAGATAAATCCGAAATGAGGTTTAAGCTCAAGGACAGGTTTGCGGCGAACCATGACAATCACCACAAGGATCAGCCCCGCCAGCCCCACTTGATAGAAGGTCAGGCCAAAGGGCTTGATGCCGCTTTCAACGGCAATCTTGCCAAGCGAAAAGGTCAGCCCCCAGGCCATCCCCATAAAGCCCAGGCACAGCCACGGCAGAAAACGTTCACCTAAACCCTGCCCCCAACGCTTGATGGACTGAATTGATGTGGCCATTGGTGGTGTCCCTTCTTGCGTCATCAGCAGACCCGAGAAAAAGGCATTGTTGCGGATGCCTCTTTCACATAGTGCAGATGTTAGGGAAAACAGCCCCAATGCGCCATGGCGAAAACTACCAGTTGACGCGATCGATGATCATCTGCGCGCGGGGGGCCGCTTTGGCGATATCATCCAGCGGCAGATCATCAGCGATAAATTGGCCCCATGACGCCACTTCCGCGTCAGGCTTGACGTCAGGATTGACGGGATATTCGAAATTGATACGGGCATAGATGTGCTGCGCTGTTTCCTCGGTCATCCATTCAAGGAACGCCCGCGCCGCGTCAGGGTGCGGGGCGGTCTTGACGATTGCGCCACCGGAAATATTGACATGCTGGCCATGGCTGTCCTGATCCGTGAACACAATCCGCAGGGAATCTGCCCATTCGCGCTGTTCCGGGTTCTTTTCGTTGAATTTCATCTTGCCGAAATAATAGGTGTTCATCAGCGCGATGTCGCATTCACCGGCAAAGATGGCTTTCGCCTGGGCGCGGTCATTGCCCTGGGGGCGACGCGCCAGATTGCCGACGTAATCCGCAGCCCATTGTTCCGCCGCGTCTTCGCCAAATCGCACGATCAGCGAGGCCAGGAGGGCGCGATTATAGACATGACTGCCCTTGCGGGTGCAAAGACGGCCTTGCCATTCGGGATTGGCGAGATCAAGGATTGACCCCACCGCACCTTCGGCAACACGGGATTTCGACACCACAATCACCCGCGCGCGCGTTGACAGCGCCGTCCAGGTCCCCGCCGTGTTGCGCAGGTATGACGGCACATTGCCCTCAATAATGCCGGACTGATAGGGCGCCAGCAAATCAAGATCCGCCAGTTCCACCAGCCGCGAGACGTCCGTCGTCAAGACAATATCCGCCGGCGACGACGCCCCCTCCGCCTGAAGGCGTTGCGCCAGGCCCTTCGGGGCATGCACGATATTGAACTTGACCCCGGTTTCAGCCGAATACGCATCCAGAAACGGCTTCAGCAGTTTCGGCTGACGGTAGGAATAGATGTTCAGTTCATCCGCAATTGCGCCTGCAGGAAAAATAAAACTGGCGGCGATCACGGCAAGACAGGTGTTCAGAAAGGTTCTGGTCATGGCGGGTCGTTTCGTTGATAGTTGCGATTGCGAATAGTTCGCAATATCAATATTGGGACGGGGTCATGCTGTCAACACTAAAACATCATGCGGAAAAAATCTTTCGCATAAAGAGGAAAAGCTTGAAATGAAAGGATCAGATGCCGAAGCCGGGCTCAAACCCGCGGGGGGCGAATTCCATCTGGTCAAACGCAAAGGCCGGGGTCACGACGCAGGACACAAGGGCCCAGCCATCAATCGCGTTGGCCGATTGCCATGTGCCTTTGCTGATCACCATTTGGGGAACATGGCCCTTGCCGGTATCCATGCCCAGCATGGTTTTCTTGACGGTGCCGCCATCGGGCTTGGCGTAAAGCGTCAGGGGGTGGCCAGCGTGCCAGAGCCAGACTTCATCAGCATCAAGCACACGATGCCAATGGGCCGATTGCCCTTTTTCCAGAAGATAGTAAATCACGGAAAGATCACCGCGCTCACCTGAAGGGGTGGTGGAGTTGAACGTCTCCACGTACCAACCGCCCTCGGGGTGAGGCTTTAACCCCAATTGGCTGATAATATCTTCCGGCGACAATGTCGGTTTATTCATATTCTGGGCATTCATCTTAGGCATTCCAGATATTGGCATTGGATATGATATGTGTCGTCGCCCTCAATAAGCAAGAGCGGTGATGGAAAATACGCAGGTGCCGGTCACGCAAAGACATAAGACATCACCACAAAACTCAGCACACTGCCGATCACCGAAGCCATGAAACTGCGCGTCACCATCATCAGCACCAGCGCGACCGCAAGCGCCACCAGCCGCCAGGACAAGGCCGAACTGGCCATCACCCCCGTGGGGAACACCACGATCAGCATCATCACCCCCGCCACCATGGCATAGGCCACCGCGTTGATCCACTCCGACCAGATGCTGTCTTTCGGGATGCGGTCACCGATCACCACTCCAAGCAGTCGCCATGACGCCGTGCCAAGACACGCCAGGCCAATCAGAACCCAAATGGAGGAGTCTTCACTCATCCCCGGCGTCGTTGTTGTCATGTGCGGACAGGAGATGAAGAGCGGATCCCCGCAGCATCCGCTGCGCCCCGATCACGAGTGT
>JAGWAQ010000104.1 GCA_021296375.1 Alphaproteobacteria bacterium | reverse complement strand
TTTCTTTGGTTTTTGTGAGGGGATGAATTTTAGTTCAATATCGGACCTAAATATTGAATTAAATTAGGGAATGACGGCAGGGTATTTCATGTTATAATACGGGGAAGAGCAAAATAGGGTAATCATGTTGACCTTTTTCCATGGTGTCCTTATAACATGGTTCTGCTCGACGTTATTCCTGAATTGATTTGCCGAAGTAAGACGCCACAACCGAGACATCGGAACAACAGAAACGAAAGGCGCCCCGCCATGACCACCGATCGTATGCTTCAATTTGTTCGCACCGAAAAAGCCATGCCGGAAAAGCGTGGCGCTGACGCGCGCAAGGAAGATTTTGACGAAATTTACAAGGCGTTTTCAAAAGAGAAGGCCACGGAACAGGCGTCCCGTTGCTCGCAATGCGGGGTGCCGTTTTGCCAGACCAATTGTCCACTGCATAACAATATCCCCGATTGGCTGATGCTGACGGTGGAAGGCCGCATGGAAGAAGCCTGGGAAGTATCCTCTGCCACCAATTCCTTCCCGGAAATCTGTGGCCGCATCAGCCCCCAGGACCGGTTGTGTGAAGGCAATTGCGTGATCGAAAAGGGCTTTGACAGCGTCACCATCGGGGCGGTGGAAAAGCACATCACCGAAACCGCCTTTGACAACGGTTGGGTCAAGCCGCCTCTGCCGCGGGAAGAGCGTGCCGAAACCATTGGTATTATTGGCGCCGGTCCGGCGGGTCTTGCGGCGGCGGACCAATTGCGTCGGCGCGGCTATCAGATCGAAATCTATGACCGCTATGATCGTGTCGGCGGGCTGCTGATTTATGGCATCCCGGGCTTCAAGCTGGAAAAACATGTGGTGGAACGGCGGGAGCAATTGCTGCGTGACGCTGGCGTCACCTTCACCCTCAACACCTCGATCGGGGAGGACATCACCTTCGCCGAGCTTAAGGAAAAGCATGACGCGGTCTTGATCGCGACCGGTGTTTACAAGGCGCGTGAGCTGGGCGGCAATGATGATCCCATGACCGGTGCTATGACAGGGATTGTGCCAGCGCTGGATTACCTCACGGCCTCAAACCGCATCGGGCTTGGGGACAGTTTGCCCGAAGCTGAAATGGCCAGCCATTCCGCCACCGGACGTGATGTCGTGGTGATCGGCGGCGGCGATACCGCCATGGATTGCGTCCGCACCGCCATTCGCCAGGACGCCAAAAGCGTGACTTGTGTTTATCGCCGTGACCGCGCCAATATGCCCGGTTCTGTCCGTGAAGTGATGAACGCTGAAGAAGAGGGCGTGGTGTTTGAATGGTTAACGCAACCTGACGGTTTTGAAGGTGATGATGCGGTGACCGCCGTGCGTTGCTCGAAAATCCACCTTGGCCAGGCTGACGCCACGGGCCGCCGTGTGCCGCAACCGATCGAAGGGTCAGGCTATTCCATGAAAGCTGACCTTGTCATCAAGGCGCTTGGGTTTGACCCTGAAAACCTGCCCGAAGCTTTTGCGGAACCGCGGCTGAAAGTGTCACGCTGGGGGACGATCAATATCGACTGGCAATCCATGATGACCAGCATTGACGGCGTGTTTGCCGCCGGTGATATCGTGCGCGGCGCGTCGCTTGTGGTGTGGGCGGTGCGTGATGGCCAGGACGCGGCTGACCGCATCGACACCTGGCTGAAAGCGAAAGCCGCTGGCGCCGACAAGATCGCCTCATAACCAGAATTATTGGAGAAAACCATGACCACCATGATGACCGCTCATTCTTCGCTTTCTGGTGCCGCCTGGCTGGCCCGCCGCAAGCAGATGGAACAAAAACTGATCGACGCTGGCGTCTACAGCCCGAAGATGGAACATGACGCTTGCGGTGTCGGGATTGTCGCCGCTATTGACGGCAAGCCCCGCCGTGACGTGGTGGAAAAAGGCATCGAGGCCCTGCAAGCCATTTGGCACCGCGGCGCTGTTGATGCTGATGGCAAAACCGGTGACGGCGCAGGCATCCACCTTGAAATTCCCCTTGATTTCTTCCGTGGGCATATCGCCCGCACAGGCCATGATGTTGATGAGGGCCGTCTGGCGGTGGGGATGGTGTTCTTGCCGCGCACCGATATGGGGGCGCAGGAACGGTGCCGCTGTATTGTTGAAGAGGAAATCCTGAAGGCCGGGTACCGCATTTACGGCTGGCGTCAGGTGCCGGTTGATGTGTCGATCATCGGGATGAAGGCCTCCGCCACCCGCCCTGAAATTGAACAGATCATGTTCTCCATGCCGCAACCCGGCGGCAAGCTGGATGTCGAGGAAGCCGAACGTGCGCTCTATGTCATCCGCAAAAAGATCGAAAACGCCATTTATGCTGAACGCATCATGGAATTCTATCTCTGCTCTTTCTCCAGCCAGTCGATCATCTATAAGGGGATGTTCCTGGCCGAACAGGTGACGGCGTTTTACCCCGATCTGCTGGATGAACGTTTTGTGTCGCGCTTTGCGGTGTATCACCAGCGTTATTCCACCAACACTTTCCCGACCTGGAAACTGGCGCAGCCGTTCCGTGTGCTTGCCCATAACGGGGAAATCAACACTGTTCGCGGCAACGAAAACTGGATGCTCTGCCACGAAGACCGCATGGAATCCAAGATGTTCGGGGCTGATATTCAGCACCTCAAGCCGGTGATTGAAAGCGGCGCGTCGGATAGCGCGGCGCTCGACAGCGTGTTTGAGCTGATGGTTCATGGCGGCCGCGATCTGCCGATGGTGAAAACCATGCTGGTGCCGGAAGCGGTGGCCCCTGATGCGCCGAAAGACCTGCGTGATCTCTATGGCTATTGCAACGCCGTGATGGAACCCTGGGATGGCCCTGCCGCGCTCGCCGCTGTTGCCGGCGAATGGGTGGTGGCGTCGGTTGACCGCAACGGGCTGCGCCCCATGCGGATCGCCATCACCGATGACAATCTGCTGCTTGCCGGTTCTGAAACCGGCATGGTTCACCTCGAAGAAAAAGGCATCATCAGCAAGGATCGCCTTGGCCCGGGCCAGATGATCGGGGTTAACCTGAAGGAAGGCAAACTTTACCATGACGCTGAACTCAAGACAGCCCTGACCAGCCGCCGCAATTGGGGCGAATGGCTCGGGCGGTCGCGCCTCATGGATGACCTGTTGTCCGGTGAAGCGGAAGTCAGCGTCCCGACGCTGGAAAAAGGCGAGCTTCGTCGCCGCCAGTTTACCGCAGGCTGGACCCTCGAAGACATGGAACTCCTGCTTCAGCCGATGGCCGAAGGCGGCAAGGAAGCCACCGGCTCCATGGGGGATGACTCTCCTCTTGCCGTGCTGTCCAATCGTTACCGCGGGCTGCACCATTTCTTCCGCCAGAATTTCTCGCAAGTCACCAACCCGCCGATCGACTCCCTGCGCGAACGTCATGTCATGACCTTGCGCACACGGCTTGGCAACCTCGGCAATATTCTGGATGAGGCGGCGGAACAATGTGACCATTTGCTGCTCAACTCACCTGTGGTGACAAATTCTGAATTCGCTACGCTTAATCAATGGCTTGGCGACAAGGCCGTGACGATTGACGCGACCTTCTCCACCATTGATGGCGATGACGGGTTGCAGGCCGCTCTTGACCGCATTGAACGTGAAGCCGAAGACGCGGTGCGTGGCGGGGCTGAACATATTATGCTGGTCGATCGCGCCACCACCCCGACCCGCATGGCGATCCCGTCCATCCTGGCGGCTGGTGCGGTTCATGCTCATCTTGTCCGTCGTCAATTGCGGACATTTGTGTCGATCAATGTCGCTTCTGGTGAATGCCTTGATGTCCACCATTTCGCGGTGCTGATCGGGGTAGGGGCCACGACGGTCAACCCATGGATGGCGGAAGACTCCATCCGTGAACGTCATGACCGTGGCTTGATCCCGAAGATTTCAGCCGATGAGGCGATTGGCAATTTCCGCACGGCGATTGAAAACGGTCTGCTCAAGATCATGTCCAAAATGGGCATTTCGGTGCTGTCGTCGTATCGTGGCGGGTATAATTTTGAAGCGCTTGGCTTGTCACGTTCGCTTGTGTCCAGGTATTTCCCACCCATGACGTCTCGCATTTCGGGGCTTGGTCTGGCGGGGATTGAACACCAGCTTCAGGAGATCAACGAAACCGCCTGGCGGGAAGAGATGGTGACATTGCCTGTCGGCGGGTTCTTCCGGTTCCGTAAATCCGGTGAAGCCCATGCCTTTGATGCTGATGTTATTCATTCAATGCAGCATGCTTGCGATACCGGCAGTTACGACAGTTGGAAAAACTACACCTCAAAAGTCTATCGCGCGGGGCCGATCAACCTGCGTGACCTGCTCGATTTCACCGGCGGCAAAGACCCCAAGCCCATCGAAGAGGTCGAAAGCATCACCAAAATTCGCCGCAAGCTGGTGTCACCGGGGATCTCGCTCGGGGCATTGAGCCCGGAATCCCATGAAACCCTGTCGATTGCCATGAACCGCATCGGCGCAAAGTCGGATTCCGGCGAAGGTGGCGAAGATCCGGCGCGGTTCTCGCTGCGTGAGAATGGCGATAACCCGTCCTCCGCCATCAAGCAGGTGGCGTCGGGGCGGTTCGGCGTGACAGCGGAATACCTGAACAATTGTGAAGAGCTTGAAATCAAGGTCGCGCAAGGCGCAAAGCCCGGTGAAGGGGGGCAGCTCCCCGGCATCAAGGTCGATAGCCTGATCGCACGTCTGCGGCACTCGACCCCCGGCGTGCCGCTGATCTCACCGCCGCCGCACCACGATATCTATTCCATCGAAGACCTGGCGCAGCTGATCTATGACCTGAAGCAGATCAACCCTGACGCGCGGGTATGCGTAAAGCTGGTGGCATCAACAGGGATTGGCACGATTGCCGCGGGTGTTGCCAAGGCGAAAGCGGACACTATCCTGATCTCCGGTCACGGGGGCGGGACAGGC
The DNA here is from genome assembly GCA_021296375.1 of Alphaproteobacteria bacterium. Classification (GTDB taxonomy): domain Bacteria; phylum Pseudomonadota; class Alphaproteobacteria; order Puniceispirillales; family UBA1172; genus JAGWAQ01. Next base: position 1,121 of record JAGWAQ010000104.1, on the reverse strand, counting down.
GCCAGCCCGCAATCCTCGATCAAACATGCCGGCTTGCCGTGGGAAATGGGCTTGTCTGAAGTCCACCAGGTGCTGACCATGAATGACCTGCGGGACAAGGTCGTCCTGCGGACCGATGGCGGGCTGAAAACCGGCCGTGATATTGTCATGGCGGCGATGCTGGGTGCCGATGAATATGGCATCGGGACATCATCCCTGATCGCCATGGGCTGCATTATGGTTCGTCAATGCCATTCCAACACTTGCCCCGTGGGGGTCTGCACCCAGCGTGAAGATCTGCGCGCCAAGTTCACCGGAACACCGGAAAAGGTCGTCCAGCTGTTCACCCATCTGGCTGAAGAGGTGCGTGAAATCCTGGCCAGCCTCGGGGTGGCGTCACTGGCGGAAATCGTAGGCCGGACAGATATGCTGTCCCAGGTCAGCCGCGGCAATGCCGCGCTTGATGATCTCGATCTTAACCCGATCCTCGTGCAAGCCAACAGTGAGCCAAAATCAGGCCGCATTGAAGGCCGCAACGAGGTGCCGGATACGCTTGACGCCCTGATCGTCAAGGATGCCAGTGCCGCGCTTGAACGTGGCCAGCGGATGCAGTTAAGCTATAATGTCGAAAACACCCAGCGTGCCATCGGGACACGTCTGTCGTCCCATATCACAAGACGTTTCGGCATGACGGGGCTGAAGGAAGAAACCATCACCATCCGTCTGCGGGGGTCGGCGGGGCAATCGCTTGGGGCGTTTGCTGTGCAAGGGGTCAAGCTCGAGGTTCTGGGCGACGCCAATGATTATGTCGGCAAGGGGCTTTCCGGCGGGTTGATTACCCTGCGCAAGATGGCGGCATCTGGCCTGACGCCTGAACACAACACCATCATCGGCAACACCGTCCTTTATGGCGCGACGGCCGGGGCGATGTTCGCGTCGGGGCAGGCGGGGGAGCGGATGTGCGTCCGCAATTCCGGCGCCACGGCTGTTGTTGAAGGCTGCGGGTCAAACGGTTGCGAATACATGACCGGCGGCCGTGTTGTGGTGCTGGGCGAGGTTGGCAACAACTTTGGCGCCGGCATGACCGGCGGCATGGCCTATATTTATGATGATGCCGGCAGCTTCACCAGCAATTACAACCC
>JAGWAQ010000103.1 GCA_021296375.1 Alphaproteobacteria bacterium | reverse complement strand
AGGGGATCGACATCAGCGTGACGTCATCGGCGCGGCTGTGGCTGGGGGATCGCGGCTATGACCCGCAATACGGCGCCCGCCCCCTGAAGCGTGTGATCCAGCAGGAGATTCACAACGCGCTGGCGATGGTTTTGCTCAACGGCCGGTTCGGGGATGGGGATGTGATTGCCATTGATCTGGACCCCGTCGCCGATGCCCTGACTTTTACCGCGGTTAAAGACGACGCGCTGACGGGGTAGGGGGTTGCCCTTTTACCCCTTCACCCGGGAGGTCACCAAACCCGCCACTTCGGGGATGGGGGCGTCATCCCCCAGGGCGGCGCGCGCCGCCGCCATCAAGCCAAGCACGGCGGGGGTCAGGCTGTCGCCTAAATTGCCACCGGGGCTGCTGTCCGGGGAGGCGTTGGTGATCATCTCCTCAACATACCCCAGGTCCTTGACGGCATTGGCGAGGGAAAACCGGAAGGCGTCTTTATCGCCATGCTCCAGATAGGGGCGGAAACGGTCAAACACCACGCCGCCGCCGCCGCCCTTGCCGATCAGCTCAAGGAACACCTGACGGTCGATCCCCGCCGCCTCGGCGCGGCCCGCCGCTTCCCCCAGAATGGCGGAAAACCCCAGCGACACAAAATTATGGATAAGCTTGGCCTCCTGCCCCATGCCGACAGGCCCGGCATGGGTGATGGTCTCGGCGATCGAGTCCATGACAGGAAGGGCGCGCGCCAGCACCTCCGCTTCCCCGCCAAGGATAAGGTTCAGGCGGCCTTCGCGCGCTTCTTTCGGGGTGCGGGTCATGGCGGCGTCAAACAGGGTGATGCCTGAAGCCGCAAGGTCACGGGCGCGGCGGCATGTGTCCTGCGGCAAGCCGGTGGAGCAATCCATCACCACCAGCCCCGATGCCGCGTGAGCCTTGATGCCGCCCTTGCCATCGGTGCCGTAAATCACCTCTTCGACTTCAGCCGAGCCGGTGACGCAGATGATCAGCAGATCGCACCCCCTGGCCACGTCGGCGAGGTCATCATGCAAAGTGGCGCCGCCGGCGATCAGGTCATCGCAGTTCTGGTTGCCGTGATGGGCCAGCCCCTTCAGGCGGAACCCGGCCTTGAGGATATTGCGCGCCATGCCATGGCCCATCAGGCCGAGGCCGATAATACTGATCGTTTTCATCCCCATAGCCTAGCACCGGATGGCGGCATCATAAACCCCGCGCTCGGAAAGGGCATGCTGGCGGTTGAATTGGTCGCCGCCGTGACCTATGGTGAAGCGCGATAACAGGAGTGGCATGATGATTGATCTGGTGAAAAAGCTGATGGCCGGCCCCGAGGCCGCCCCAAAAGACCGTGATGAGGAATTGCGCCTTGTGGCGGCGGCGCTGTTGTTCCGTGCGGTTTATGTCGATGGCAAGGCGGATGATGTCGAAGCCGCCATGGTTCGCCGCATTGTCGAGGAAGAGTTCGGGCTTGACGAGGCGGACACCACGGCGTTGCTGGCGGAAGCCGAAACATCAGCCGTCAATGCCGGTGATCTTTATGGCTGGACCCGCCGGGTGAACAGCGATTATTCCCATGACGAGAAACTCTACCTGATGGAAAAGCTCTGGCAGGTGGTGCTGGCGGATGACCATGTTGACCATCTCGAGGCCGCCATGATGCGCCGTATCGCCGGCTTGATCTATGTCGATGATGCGGATTCAGGGCGCTGCAGGAAAGATGCGCTGGCGGCCCTTAACGGCGGCTGATCACGCCAAAAAATCAGTCCCAGTCGGCGTTATGCGCCATCACAAGATCAAGATTGTGGATGTCATTTTCCGGCAACATGGCGTCGGGGATCACCGTCGCGCCTTGCAAGGATTGCCGCACCCATTGCATGGAATCCTCATCAGGGTATTCCCACAGCTCGACCATATGGTTCGGGGCGTCTTTCGGCACATAAACCAGGAGCGAGGCGGTGACCGCGCTGATGCGGCTCATGACATGGGTGTCGACCGTGCCCACCATGCGTTCGACATTGTCGGGGGATTTGAACTTCCGAATGTAAAGTCGCGCGATCATGACAAGGCGGTCTGTTTGTTGAATATAAGTTTATCCTAATCTAAACCCCGCGGCCTGACCAGCTTTTGGTTTGCCAAGGCTAAAGATACGGGCTAGTTCTGAAGTAAGGATATTGATAGATGGAGATCCCTATGGACAATAAATTTGAAATCGGCCTTGAGCAGCGCAAAGCCACCCTTGGTGCCGAGTATGTTCAAAACACCCTCGATAACGCTGATGACTTCACCCGCCCGTTCCAGGAAGCCATGACCGCCTGGTGCTGGGGCTTTGGCTGGGGCGATGACGCGATTGACGCCAAAACCCGCTCGATGATGAACCTCGCCATGATCGGCGCGCTCGGCAAAATGCACGAATGGGAGCTGCATTGCCGCGGCGCCATCAGCAACGGCGTGACGGTGGAAGAAATCCGCGCCATCATCCATGTTATCGGCATTTATTGTGGTGTGCCGCAGTCGCTGGAATGTTTCCGCGCGGCTCGTAAAGTGCTGGACGAAAAAGGCATGCTGGACTAAACATTTAGGACGAAATCAGACGTGAAGCCCCGGGGAAGATACCGCGTTATCTTGCTCGCGGCCTCACGGTTCAACCCATCACTTAGAGGATGTTCCATGTCCCTGACGCAATTCTACATCAACGGCCAGTGGGTCGACCCTGTAACACCGGAAACCCTGGACGTCATCAACCCCGCGACAGAAGAAGCGGTGGCGACCATTTCTGTCGGCACCAGCGCCGATGTCGACAAGGCCGTGGCGGCGGCGAAAGCGGCCTTCCCGTCGTATTCAGCGACCTCCGTTCAGGAACGCGTGGAATTGCTGACGACCATCCGCGAAACCTACAAAAAGCGGTTTGATGATGTTGCCGACGCCATCCAGATGGAAATGGGCGCGCCGACGGAGCTTGCGCGTGGCGCTCAGGCGATGGTTGGCATGGGCCATTTGAAGGCGGCGATCCGGTCACTGTCCAATCATGAATTTGAGTTCACCCACGGGCAATTCCTGATCCGTCATGAGCCGATTGGCGTCTGCGGGTTGATCACCCCCTGGAACTGGCCGGTCAACCAGATTGCCGCGAAACTTGCGCCTTGCCTGGCGGCGGGCTGCACGGCCATTTTGAAGCCATCTGAAATCGCCCCGCTTTCCGCCATGGTGATCGCCGAGATTATGCACGAAGCGGGGGTTCCTGCGGGGGTCTTCAACCTTGTGAATGGCTATGGCCCGGTTGTTGGTGAAGCGATGAGCAGCCATAAAGATATCGACATGATGTCCTTCACCGGCTCGACCCGTGGCGGCGTGGCGGTGGCCAAAGCTTCGGCAGAAACCGTCAAGCGGGTCAGCCAGGAACTGGGGGGCAAGTCTGCCAATATCGTGCTGGATGACGCGGCGTTTGCGGAATCTGTTGCCAATGGCGTTCATGGCTGCATGAACAACACCGGCCAGTCCTGCAACGCGCCAACACGGATGCTGGTGCCCGCCAGCCGTCATGACGAAGCGCTTGAGATCGCCAGGCAAGCGGCGGCTGAAAACACCGTCGGTGACCCGAAAGCCGAAGGCACCGTCGTCGGCCCACTTGTTTCGGATTTGCAGTTCAACAAGGTTCAGGCGCTGATCGAAAAAGGCATCGAAGAAGGCGCGACGCTGGTCTGTGGCGGCACCGGCAAGCCTGATGACATGAACCGCGGCTATTACGTCAAGCCAACCGTCTTTGGCCATGTCACCAACGACATGACCATCGCCCAGGAAGAGATCTTTGGCCCGGTGCTGTCGATCATCGCTTATGATGATGTTGATAACGCGGTTGAGATCGCCAATGACACGGTCTATGGCCTGGCGGCTTATGTCTCCGGTGCCGATAAAGACGACATGGTTTCCATCGCCCGCCGGTTGCGCGCTGGCCAGATCCACCTCAATTATGGTGGCGGCGGTGCCGATGCGCCGTTTGGCGGCTACAAGCAATCGGGCAATGGCCGTGAAAAAGCCGAATGGGGCCTTGAGGATTATCTTGAGGTGAAAGCCGTTCTTGGGGCCTAATTCGGGGGGCCTAATTCGGGGGGCTTAATTCGGGGCGCCTAATTCGGGGGCGCCTGCTCAAGCCCCCTTGATTTGAGGTGATCAAAGGACGTTCAGCAACGTCCTGTCAAAAGGTGTGTGATGGCAAAGCTTTATTTCAATTACTCTGCCATGAACGCCGGCAAGTCGACGATCCTCCTGCAAGCCTCGCACAACTATATCGAGCGCGGGATGGCGACAATGCTGCTGACCGCCCGCCTCGATGATCGCGCTGGCCGCACAGGGGTGGTGGCCTCGCGCATTGGCATTTCCGCTGACGCTGAAAAATTCGCAGAAGGCGACGACCTGAAGGCGATGGTGGCGGAACGCCATGCCCAAACGCCGCTGAATTGCGTGCTGGTGGATGAAGCGCAGTTTCTGACCAAAGATCAGGTCTGGCAATTGTCGTCGGTGGCGGACCACCTCGGCATTCCGGTGATGTGTTACGGGTTGCGTACAGATTTTCAGGGGGAGCTGTTCCCCGGCAGTGCCGCCTTGCTTGCGCTGGCTGATGACCTGCGGGAAATCCGCACGATCTGCTGGTGCGGCAAGAAAGCCACGATGGTGGTGCGGCTGGACGCTGACGGCAATCCTATCGAGGAAGGTGATCAGGTGGAAATTGGCGGCAATGACAAATACCTCTCGCTCTGCCGAAAGCACTGGCTCGCGCGCCAATTGGGCGATGATGCCAGCAGCGCCCCATGACCACCGCCTCACCTCCCCCTTCTGGTGAGGGCCAGCGCTCTTATGATCATGGCGATACCGTCACGGGACGAGATGTTTTCCTTGGTGCCGGGGCGTTGTTTCTGGAAATCGCCCTGTCGTTTGTGATCGCGATTTTCGTCAAATGGCTTGAGCCGGATCTTTCGGTTTTTGTCATTCTGTTCTTCCGGTATTTTTTCTGCCTGCCGCTGCTGTTTGCTTATGGCGCCGGGGTGCGGGGCCGCAAGCTGCTGCATATCAACAACCGCAAGGTGCTGGTGCTGCGCATCATCAGCGGTGTCCTCGGCCTCGGGACATGGTTTGTTGCCCTGACGCTGATTGACCTGAGCCTTGCCACCGCCCTTTCCCAGACCATGCCGATTTTCATCACCGTGCTGGCGGCGCTGATCATCGGGGAAAAGGTCGGCCCTCGCCGCATCGGGGCGGTCGTCTTCGGCTTTCTCGGGGTAGTGGTTGTGCTGGGGCCAAGCAGCTTGACCGGCGGGTTGAGCTGGGGGGTGGTGTTTGGTCTTCTGGCGCCGTTCTTTGCGGCGTTGATGTTTGTGTTTCTGCGGATGCTGGGGCGGGGCGAAGCGCCGGTCTCCACCGCCCTTTGGTACAATATGGCAGGGATGCTCCTGATGGCGGGGGTGATCACCGCCTCGGGCCTGAACTTCCCGTCTTTTGACGCGCCGCTTTCCCTCTGGTTGATGCTGATCAGCATCGGGGTGCTGGCGTCGCTTCAGCAATTGTTCATGGCGGTGAGCCATACGTTCGCCCCGGCCTCGGTGCTGGCGCCGGTGCATTACACCGCCATTCCCCTCGGGTTGATCACCGGGGTGGTGTTTTTTGATGAGGTGCTGAGCGCCTCGCTCTTGGTGGGGACAGGGGTTATTCTGGCGGCCAATTATTATATTCTGGTGCGGGAACGCGCCGGGATGTGATTCCGGGGCATAATTACTGGGTATAATTCCGGGGCTGTTAATCCTGGTAAAGATAATCCCGCGTCAACTTAACCTCCGCGTCGGGCGATTTCAGCTGAACCTGAAACACCATCAGGTGCTTGGCGCGAAACGCCGCTTCGCACCCCGCAAGGTAACATTCCCAGATGCGGGCAAAATGGTCATCATACATCTCGATCACCTTATCGCGGTTGGCGAGGAAATTGAGCCGCCAGTGCTTCAGGGTTTCGGCGTAATGCTGGTACAGGCACTCGACATCAGTGATCAGCAGCCCCGTGCGTTCAACAGCAGTGGCGATTTGCGACAGGCTGGGGATATAGCCGCCGGGGAAAATATATTTGGTGATGAACCGGCTGACGTTGCGTGGCGGGTCGGGCCGCCCGATGGTGTGGATCAAGGCGGTGCCCGAGGCGCTCAGGTTGCGGGC
>JAGWAQ010000102.1 GCA_021296375.1 Alphaproteobacteria bacterium | reverse complement strand
CCCCGACCCCGGCACTTATGCGGAATTTTGCCAGCGTTTCCCTTATGCCGAAACCGATGACCAGCTCGACACCATTAATGACGTCATGTCGGATCTGGCGTCGGGGCGGGTGATGGATCGCCTGGTCTGCGGTGATGTCGGCTTTGGCAAAACCGAAGTCGCGATGCGCGCCGCTTTTGCTGTTGCCATGGCAGGCTTTCAGGTGGCGGTGGTGACGCCGACCACCCTGCTTGCGCGCCAGCATGGCAAGGGTTTTGCGGAACGGTTTAAGGGTTTTCCGATATCGACGGGGGTTCTGTCGCGCATGACGGGCAGTGCCGAAGCCGCTAATTTGAAAAAGAATATCGCCTCAGGTGATTGCCAGATTGTCGTCGGGACCCATGCGCTGCTGTCGAAATCCATCACCTACAATAACCTCGGGCTGGTGATTGTGGATGAAGAGCAGAATTTTGGCGCCTCCCAGATGCAGCGGCTGAAATCCCTGCGCGGAGATATTCATGTGCTGACGCTTTCCGCCACCCCGATCCCCCGCACTTAGCAGATGGCCCTGTCCGGGGTTCGTGAAATGTCGATCATCGCCACCCCGCCGGTTGATCGCCTCGCGGTGCGGACATCAGTGGGGCCATGGGATTCCGTGGTGCTGGCGGAAGCCATCCGCCGTGAGCGATTCCGTGGCGGGCAGGTGTTCTGCGTCTGCCCCCGCATCGAGCAATTGAACCGTGTTTATGACCGGCTTTTGAATATTGTGCCGGAATCACGCATCATCACCGCCCATGGCCAGATGCCGGCTTCTGATCTGGATGAGGCGATGACTCGTTTCGGGGAAGGGGAGGCGGATATCCTGCTGTCCACCAATATTATCGAAAGCGGGATCGATATTCCGTCGGCCAACACCATGATCATCAATCGTGCCGATATGCTGGGCCTGTCGCAGCTTTACCAGTTGCGCGGCCGTGTCGGGCGGGGGCGGCAACGTGCCTATGCCTATCTGACGGTGGACCCGACGCGATTGCTGACGCCAAATGCCAAACGTCGCCTTGAGGTGATGCAAACCCTTGATGCCCTCGGGGCGGGGTTCTCGCTGGCGTCCTATGACCTTGATATTCGCGGCGCGGGCAATCTGCTGGGGGATGAGCAATCCGGCCATGTCCGCGAAGTCGGGGTTGAGCTTTATCAGGATATGCTGAAAGAAGCGGTCAAGGCCGCCAAACTGGGCGAAGGTGAATTGATTGAGGACGAGGCCCCATGGTCACCGGTCATCAACATGGGCACGGCGGTGCTGATCCCCGACAGCTATGTCACGGACCTGACGGTGCGCCTGTCGCTTTATCGCCGTATTGCCGCCATGGAAAGCCCCCAGGACCTTGACCAATTGTCGGCGGAACTGGTGGATCGATTTGGCCCTGTCCCGAATGAGGTGAAAAACCTGCTCGACACCATTTCGATCAAGATCCTGTGCCGCATGGCGCATATCGACAAGGTCGACGCCGGGCCAAAGGGGCTGAGCCTGAATTTCCGCAACAACAGCTTCCCGAACCCCGAAAAACTCATCGGTCATATTGCCATGAAAGGCGGCAAAATGCGCCTGACGGGGGATCATCGCCTGGTGATGATGCAAACCTTGCCGTTGTCCAGTCGCGCCAAGGTCATCAAGGATACCTTGACGGAACTGGCGGACCTGGCGGCGTAAGCCGCCTTGTTCATCAACGGTCGGCGTAAGCCGTTTCAGGCGGCGTTTATTTTGGCTATCGCGGCGTCAAACAGCGGCAGGAAGGTTTCGGGCGCATGGGCGCCGGACACCGCCCATTCCCCTTCAACGATAATGAACGGCACGCCCTGAATACCAAGGCGCGACACTTCCGCCAAATCCTGCTCAAGCTGGTTTAAGGCGCTGTCAGGGGCGGGGTAGGCAAGGCCGTGTTGGCGGGCGATACGTTCCAGCACCGCGTCATCGCCGATATCTTCGCCATTGAGGAAATAGGCATCAAACAGGTCTTGCTTGACGTCACTGGCCTTGCCGCCAGCGGAAAGAACAAGGCTGAGGGCCGGGCGACTGTCGGGGGTGCGGGTGATGGCGGCGAAATCAAAATCTATCCCGACTTCCTTGCCGACCCCAGCGATGCGTTCATAAAAACTTGCCCCGGCGGCGCCAAATTTGGCGTTGATATAGGCTTTTCGATCCATGCCACTGCGCTGCATGGCGGGGTTCAGCAAAAACCCCCGCCAGGTGATATCAAGGGTGATGAGGTTGGTGTCGGGGCGGCCGCTGTTATACAACCCCACCGCCGCTTCGAGCCGCCGTTTGCCGATAAAGCACCAGGGGCAGATAACATCGGAGAAAATATCGAGGCGAATGGTGGTGGTCATGGTGATTGACGTCCTGTTGGAATGGGCCAAATCTAGGCCTAGCATAATAAATACCCGCGGCCTATAAGAACCCTGACGCCGCCTTTTCGGGAAAGATACTTCATATATGGGTCAGCAGATCGCTTTTGTCATCCATCCTGACAACAAACAGGACCCGTTGCCTCGTCCGCCTGCGCTTTGCCTTGAGGAAGCCTGCGGTCTTGTCGAGGCGATCGGGGTTGAGGTCGCCTTCACGGACATCACCCCCCTTAACCGCCCGCGCGCCGGAACTTTCATCGGCCCCGGTTACGCCGATATGCTGAAAGAACGGGCGGAGATGGTCGAAGAAGACCACGGCCACCCCCTGATTGTCATCAATTGTTCCCTGGCGCCGGTGCAGCAACGCAACCTTGAGATGATCACCGGTTGTAAGGTCATTGACCGCACCGCCCTTATTCTGGAGATTTTCGGCGCCCGTGCCAGCACCCATGCCGGGCGATTGCAAGTCGAGCTGGCGGCCTTGACCTTCCAGCGCTCGCGCCTTGTGCGAAGCTGGACGCACCTTGAACGTCAGCGGGGTGGGGGCGGTTTTCTGGGGGGGCCTGGCGAACGCCAGATCGAACTTGACCGCCGGATGCTGATGCAACGCGTCGGGCAGATCAAAAAAGAACTGGCGGATGTTGAGCGCACACGGTTGCTTCAGCGCCAGAACCGTGACCGCGCCGAAACCCCGACCCTGGCTTTTATCGGTTACACCAATGCCGGCAAATCGACCTTGTTCAATGCCATCACCGGGGCGGGGGTTTTGTCCAAAGACATGCTGTTCGCCACCCTTGACCCCACCATGCGCGCAAGCCAGATGCCGTCAGGGCGGAAAATTGTTCTGGCCGATACCGTCGGGTTCATCAGCCAGTTGCCGACAGAACTGATCGAAGCGTTCAAAAGCACCCTCGAAGAAGTGATGTTTGCTGATGTCTTGATCCATGTTCATGACGCCTCCTCTCCGTTGCTGAGGGAAGAGGCGGAAGATGTTCACGCGGTTCTTTTGGATATTGGCATGACCGAAGATGACATTGCCGCACGTTGCCTGCATGTGCTGAATAAAATGGACATGGTTGCGGTTGAAGATGTGCCGGCGGTCATGGCGCAGATCCCCGCAGGGGTTCCGCTTTCGGCCCTCACCGGCGACGGGGTCGAGACGTTTTTTGCGCAACTGGAGCAAAGATTTGCCGAAGACGAGCAGTCCTTGCGTGTTACCGTAGCCCCGCCTGACGGCGATGCCCGTGCCTGGCTTTATCGGTTTGGCCGCATCACCGGTGCTGAAATCGATGACGACGGGGTCGAAACCCTTGACGTGACCTTGAGCCTGGCGGATCAATCGCGGTTTCGGGCGCGCTGGCCCGATGTGCCGATGGCGGATAAATAGCCCCGTCCAAAGCAAAGCTGTGGCTTGATCTTTTCGTTAAAGTATTGGAACCTGAAGGGGTTAAACTATTCATGGTGTTGAGCGGTCATGTCTTCGGTAAAGGGGGATGCTGTAACAGTGTCTGGTGATTCCCGCCCTAATGATATTCGAGAAGGCCGAGAAGGCCTGCCCGGCTGGACCTACACCAATGCCGAGCTGTTTGACCTTGAATGCGACACCTTGTTCCGCCGCCACTGGCAAATCGTCGGCCATGTTAATGATATCCCCGAAACCGGCGATTACCTGACGCTTGATCTCGTCGGGGAACGGGCGCTGGTGGTGCGGGACCGCAAGGGCAATATCAACGCTTTTCATAATCTTTGCCGTCACCGCGCCTCACGGGTTGTGGCAGGGGAGCGCGGCAATTGCCCCGGGGTCATCACCTGTCCTTTTCATGCCTGGTCCTATGAGCTGGATGGCCGGTTGCGCGGCGCCGCCCAGGCGGCAACATTTCCGGCTCTGGATAAAGACGAATGGGGGCTGAAACCGATTGAAATGGAAATCTGGCACGGGCTGATCTTTGTGCGGTTTCAGGAGGGCCCCCAGCCTTCCGTGGCGGAGCTGTTTGCCGAACATGAAGCGGAAGTCTCGCCCTATCTTCTGGATGATATGGTGCCAGATGGCAACGGCATTTACCTGACGGACCCGATTGATATTAACTGGAAATCTTCCCGCGATGTCGATAACGAAGGCTATCATGTCGCCATGGCCCACCCCGGCTTGCATGATCTCTATGGCCAGAATTATGTTGATGAAGCTGGGGTTGGGGATGTCTCCCGTTCCATCGGGCATTTCAACACCGCGCCGCCGCGCCTGTGGTCGGTGAAAAATTACCGCAAAATGGTGGATGCGCTGGACGCGCCATGGTCCGCATTGCCGAATTCATGGGTCTATATGGGGCTATACCCCAATACCGTGGTGGCGATTTATCCTGATAGCGTGATTTTCTACCAGGATATCCCGAGGGGGGTGTTGTCGTCATCGGTGCGTGGCGGGGTTTACCGCCGACGTGAGGAAAGCCGCGCGCTTAAAGCCGCGCGCTATCTGTCGGGACGGATCGACAACACCACCATCGAAGAAGACCTGATGCTGATGGTCTGGTCGCAAGAGGCGGTGTATTCCAGCGGTTATGACGGCATTATCCTGTCGGACCTCGAACGCGGGGTGCGGGCTTATCATGATCGCTTGCGGCAAGACCTGCCGGTGCTGAATGACGGGGAGGCGCCCCAAGCCGGCACTATTCATGACCGCAACGCCGATTTGCTGAAAGGGGGCTGATGATGGCGCTGTTCAGCAAAGACACGAAATCCGGCTTTACCCTTATTTCAACGCCATTACTGTTCTCGCTTGCCTTGCTGGCGGCGCCGCTCTTGATGATGCTGTTGCTGAGCTTCTGGACACAGGATTACCTTGATCTTGACCGCACCCTGACTTTCAACAATTACCGCGAAGCCTGGTCACAACCGGTGTATCGATTGCTGATGTTACGGTCATTGGGGATATCCCTTGCCGTGACATTCACCACCGTGGTGCTGGCTTTCCCCATGGCGTATTTCATTTCTTTTTATGGCGGCAAGCGCAAGGCGTTATGGCTTTTCCTGATCACCATCCCGTTCTGGACCAGTTATCTGCTGCGTATTTTCCTCTGGAAAGTCATCCTGGGCTATAACGGGGTGCTGAATTCGGGCTTGATGGGGCTTGGCCTGATTGATGAGCCGGTGACGTTTATTCTCTATAACGCCAACGCCGTGGTGATCGCGCTGGCCCATGCCTGGGCGCCTTTTGCGATCCTGCCGATCTTTGTCGCGCTTGAGAAGATTGACCGATCCTTGCTTGAGGCGGCGCGTGACCTGGGGGATAGCAGCATCCGCCGCTTTATCCGCATCACCTTGCCTTTGGCCATGCCGGGGATTGTCGCGGCCTCCCTGATCGTCTTTATCCCCACGATCGGTGATTACGTCACCCCGAAACTGGTGGGCGGCACCGACGGGCTGATGATCGCCAATATGATCCAGGTGCAATTCTCGAAAGCCAATAACGCGCCGCTGGGGGCGACCCTTGCGATTTCCGCCATGATTATCGTCGGCGGGATGGCGGCGTTGTTCGTCTTCCTCAACCGCCGCTGGTTACGAAAGCAAAGCTGATGAAGATACCGCGCCCGTTATTTGCCTTTGTGATCATTTACCTCGTGTTTCTCTACGCGCCGGTTATTCTGTTGCCGGTGTTCTCGCTTAACGACAGCCCGATCATTGCCTTTCCCTTAAAAGGCATGTCCTTCCGCTGGTTCATTGGCTTGATGAACGAAAGCACCCTGGGGATTGCGCTTAAAAACTCGATCATCATTGCGGTTTCGGCGGCCGTTATCAGCACGTTTCTCGGGGTGTTGGCGGCACGGGCGGCGGCACGGTACGAATTC
>JAGWAQ010000101.1 GCA_021296375.1 Alphaproteobacteria bacterium | reverse complement strand
GGGGTATCAGCTTTATATCGATACCACCAAAGATGAAGTGTCCAAGGATGTTGGTAATTTTATTGACCGCACCATCAATACCGATGTGGTGTCGATTGAAAATAACCTGTCGGCGCGTTCAGACCTGACCAAAAACATCACGACGGCCAATAAATGCTGGCAGATGGTATCGGACCTCGTGTCCTTCACCAATGGCGCTAATGATGACCTGGGCAAGAGCAACCCTTTCAACAAGACCCAGGGGTCTCTTTGTGACGGGATCCATGCCGCTTCCGACAGTTCTGATATTAATCTGCCGCGTGGCCGCACGATTGTTTATTGTGATGGTCTTGATACCGTTGCCCATAAGATCAAGCTGTCGAACAACATCAATATTCGCCGTTGCACCTGCACGGAATCCGACTGCACCCTGACCACCGCCGACCGCCGTTGCGTGGCGCGCCTGACGTCAGGTGTATCGACCTCTGACAGCAGCATCAGCTTCACCATTCAGTCCTACAGCCCGTCCGGTTGCATCGACAGCAACACCACCCAACTGAAAGTCTCCGGCATGACCGATGCGCTTTCGGTTTCCTCATGCACAGCATCCGGCTGCACGGTGTCCAATGCTTTTGCGATCGATAACTCAACCCTGATTTATGAAGATGACCCCACCGCCTGCTATTACCCCTTCGGGTTTGCCAGCCGGTCAGATTTCTACACCGCCTTGACCGCGCATAACGGCGACTTCACCAATGACACGGATTACGCCCGCCACATTTGTGAATAACGCCATGAAAGTGCCTGGGGGCACGACGGGCAGGGGGCGTCTTTGTGGACAACCCTTATGGCTGATCACAAAATTGTGAACACATCCATAAGTATTAACTAATAATTTAGGGTTTTTTTTACGTCTTTACTGCGTTAAAATTAGCCAATTGTGATTGAAAGAGTTTGGTATCATGCGTTTTAATTTCAAGTTTTCTTCCTTCCCTCGTGATGGTCAGGCCAACATCAAGGTTTTGGGTGTTGCCGCTCTTGTCGCGGGCGCGACCATGCTGGCCACCAGTGCTTACGCCGGTTTTTCCGTGGGGTCTGTTGGTTCGGCCAAATCCCTGACCGAAACCCCGTCCGCTGACGTTTTTGGGAATTCACTTGATAACCTGAAGAACGGCGCGCTCAGCACCGAAGACCTTGAAAAAGCCGGTCTCACCTTCTCGGCATGTGGCTCAAGCCCGCTTGCGGATTATGTTCTGGATTACCTGGAAACCGTGCTTGATCAGGATGCCGCCGATACTTCCGATTGGCAGACTGACATTGATGGCATTTCGGATTGCGACCAGGATGCCGCTATCTGGAAAATCGGCGCGGTCAATGACAACACCTCTGGCCATAGCGCCAGTGACCTGTCGGCCTCCATGTTTGATGAGGCGATTGAAAGCGCGGGCTACACCAGCAGCATTCTCGGTGCCGATTCCTCCAAGTCGATCTCTGATGTTCAGGCCCTGTTCCCGAGTGCGCTGGCCAGTGTCACCACCAGCTCGATCAAAACCCTGATCGCCGAAACGGTAGGGGGGTTCAGCGATCAAACAGAAGCCAACGCATTTATCGCCAATTCGGACAAAGCCAACTTCACGCTGGCGGATTTCCAGTCGTGCTATTCCAGCACCGACAGCAACACCGGTGGTGCCAATACATGCACCACCACCAGTGCAAACTGGGCGTCATTGCAGACGGCCATTAACCTTGCGGATAATGCGTCCTCCAGCAGCCTGACGTCAAGCAATGTCGCGACGATTCTGGCGATGGACAACTCGACCTCGGCGGCGGCTGCGCTGAATACCTCCAGCACGCTTCATCTGGATTACCTTGGCCAGTGCATTTCCGGCAGCTCCAACGTGGTGGCTGACCTGAACACCTGTGCCAACGCGTTTACCGAGCCGAAAGCCAATGCCTTCAAGGTTGGTAAAATTATTGATGGTGGCGATTCCGATTACCCGGCCTCCGCATTGACAACATCGCTGCTTCAGGATGTCGGTGTCGACAACTCCAGTAAAGCTGTTATTGATGGCAATTACTGCGGCGCTTCAGCAAACTCATCATGCTGGACCTTGCTCAAGGCTTCACTGACCTCAAGTGATTTGTCGGCGTCATCTAGTGTCAGTGATGTGACCTCAAAAGTGAATTCATTGATGCGCGGGTTGATGGTTAATGTGGCGGATAACGCCTCTATTCCGGCCCCGTCATCTCTTCCTACCGCCGGCTGTTCAACGTCATATAACTTCCCGATTGCCGGCACTTGTGGCCACCCGCAATGGACCTGCACCCTTGTTTCTGGCCCAACAGGCTGGACGCTCAATGGCAATGACCTGGTGATGCCATCGTCATATGCAACAAGCGGGACCGCGACAGCAACAATCCGGGCTTCGCTGAACATCTACACACCTGCCTACACAAAGGATTACACCCGTTCATATAATATTACTGCCGCCGTATCCGGCGCGTCGAATGGCCTTAAAACCTACAGTACCGACAGTCAAAACCGTCAGGCGGCCTATAATGCCTGTGTTGCCCTTGGTGGCCGACTTGCAACGAAGAGTGAGTATGACGGCGAGTTTGGGTCGACAGGCACGGGTTTGTTCGCCTCCGCTACGGATGAAGGCTACCCTGGCACAAGCGGGGCCTGGAACACCTGCACCGGCGGTTGGGAGCCGAAATCAAGGAAACATAATGGCTACTGGTATTGTGGAGGTTCTTCGTTCTCCGCAACCAAATACTATGCCTGCGCTGATCTACCCGATTGTTCGTAACCTTCACACGTTGTTTATCTAATTCACACGTTGTTTATCTAAAAGGAGATATAAATGTTGAAACGTCTTGTTTGTGCAACTGTTCTGATTGCATCACCAGCCGCCGCCGGCGTTAGCTCGGTCGACTGTTTTGTTGATGGTACAGGCTCTTCAAAGGCGGGTGTTACCGTGACCTTTGATGACACTCCAACCAACACCTCGTCAATTGCCCTGCAGTTTAAAACCAGCTCTTCTGACGCAAGCCCCGTCAGCCTGTCCGGTTCCGGTTCCTACAACTCATCAACAGATGTCTATACCCTGAACCTCGACAACTCGACCTACAACAGCCTTGTGGCGAAAGGTTATGATAACCCGCCAAAGCTCTCTGTGACTGCAGATAACTCAACCACGCTTCACAACTGCAGCTAGCGGTTATCTAACATAATATCCATTATGCGACATTTATATATCGTGTGATGATCAATCTTCTCAAGGATCCCGGCCCTGCGCCGGGATTTTTTTTGACAACTCGCCCTCTCGGGATTAGGCTAAACGCAACTCTTGGGGTGCGGTGAAGATACGTTCACGGCTGAGATAAACCCATTGAACCTGAACCAGGTTATGCTGGCGGAGGAAAGAGAACGGACACAAGCCCGTGTCACCAATCACCCCCGACAGTGTCTTTACCTGCGACAACCATTCTGGAGCGTAAGATGCTGAAATATTTAACGATTGCTATGGCCGCCCTTGGCCTGACCCTGCCCGTTGCGCAAGCGGCGGACAAGCCTGAACTGGTGGTCTATACCTATGACAGTTTTGCCTCGGACTGGGGGCCGGGCCCGCAGATCAAGGCGGAGTTTGAGAAAACCTGCAACTGCACCCTGACCTTTGTGGGGCTGGAAAGCTCCGTCGGGATACTGAGCCGCATTCAGCTTGAGGGCGCCAGCACGAAAGCTGATGTTGCCCTTGGCCTTGACACCAGCCTGACGTCGATCGCGGCGGAAACCGGCCTTTTCCGTGCGCACGGCCTGGCGACACGCGGCACCCTTGCCCTGCCCGCTGATGTGGGTTTTTGGGCAGATGAAACCTTTGTGCCGTTTGACTGGGGTTATTTTGCCTTTAACTATGACACCAGCCGTCTGGCCAAGGTCCCGACGTCGTTCGATGAACTTCTTTCGGCTGATAATGACCTGAAAATCGTTATTCAGGACCCCCGGACAGCGACCCCGGGGCTTGGGCTGATGCTGTGGGTCAATGCGGTTTATGGGGATAAAGCCCCTGAAGTCTGGGCGAAACTGGCGCCAAAGCTTGTCACCGTCACCAAGGGCTGGTGGGACGCCTATTCCATGTTCCTTGAAGGCGAAGCGGATATGGTGCTGTCCTATTCCACCTCACCGGCTTATCACCTGATCGCCGAAGGCAAGGATAATTTCGCGGCGGCGGAATTCACCGACGGCCATTACATGCAGGTCGAAGTCGCGGGGATCCTGAAGTCTTCCGACAAGCCGGCGCTTGCCGCCCTCTTCCTGGAACGCTTGATGGAAGCTGAAATGCAGTCGATTCTGCCGACCACCAACTGGATGTACCCCGCCGCTAAAGCGGGCGCTGTGCCGGCCGGGTTTGACGGTTTGATCAGCCCACAGAAAAGCTTTCTCTTTTCACCTGAAGAAGTGGCACGCAACCGCAAGGCCTGGACCGCCGCCTGGGTTGATGGCTTGAGCCAGTAACCCTCACCTTCGCGCGTCCTTCGCATGACCACCTTTCGACATTACCCCCGCACCCCTGCCCTGATCGGCATCATGGTGGCGGGGGTTTTGCTTGCCCTGGGCCTGGCCGCCATGCTGGTGCTGATCTGGGCTGATGACGGCAGACCGGTGTTCGCCGCTCTTGAACTCTCGCGCCTTGTCTACAGCCTTAAAAGCGCCAGTTATCAGGCCGCCCTTTCCGTTATCATGAGCCTTGGTGTCGCCATTCCGGCGTCGATCGCCCTTGCGCGGCGACGGCGGTGGTGGGGGATGAACGGGTTTGTGCTCATCATCAGCCTGGCGATGGTTCTGCCCACCACTGTCGCCGCCACCGGGTTGCTGGCGGTATGGGGGCGCAACGGGCTGGTGGCGGACTGGTGCGCCTATGCCTTTGGCGGATGTGAGCTGAGCATTTACGGGCTTCATGGCGTGGTGCTGGCGCTTATGATGCTCAATGTGCCGCTGATGATGCGGGTGTTTATGCCGCTGCTTCTGGCGGTGCCATCATCGCAATGGCGACTGGCGGCATTATTGGGGATGTCGAGGGGGCAGCGGTTTCGCCATGTTGAACTCCCTGCCCTGATCTCGGCGGTACCCGGCGTGTCATCTTTGGTGTTCCTGTTGTGTTTTACGTCATTTGCGCTGGTGCTGATGCTGGGGGGCGGGCCGAAAGTCACCACGCTTGAGGTGGAAATCTATTCCGCCATCCGGTTTGACTTTGATCTTGCGGCGGCGGCGGGCTTGTCCCTGATCCAGTTTGCCTGTGCCGCCGTGGTGGTGGCCATCATGGCGGTGACAAGCCGCAATACCCTGACCCAACATATCAACGCATCACCTGAACTGTCCTTCCGCAAGGATTTGAACACAACCGATACAATACTTGATCTTCTTGTTCTTTGCGGCTCCGCGGTGCTGGTGTTCCTGCCGATGGTGATGGTGGCGTTAAACGGTTTTAACCCCGGATTGGTCAAGCTTTTATCCCGCCCGCAGTTCTGGTCATCGCTTGGGGTCAGTCTGTCGATCTCCTCGATCAGCGCGGTGATGGTGACGGTGCTGGCGTTCGGCATGGCGCAGGCGCGCGCTCATCTGGCCCTGCCCCACCGGTTGGGCGGCACCCGCTTTGCCGCCGCCGCCAATATTCTGCTGGATGGCGGGGTGATGCTGTATCTGGTCATCCCTTCCGTGGTGCTGGGGACCGCCAGTTTTATTGCCCTGCGCCATTACGGGGATGTTTTTGCCAATGCCTTCGGGGTGGTGGTGATGGCCAATGTTCTGCTCGCCCTGCCCTTTGCGGTGCGTCTTCTGGAACGTCGCCTGACCACCGTCATCCGCCAGCAGGACCGGCTGGCGACAATGCTCGGGGTTTCCGGCGGCACTCGCATGAGGGTGCTGACCTTGCCGGTGTTACGGCATGACCTGGCGGTGGTGATGGGATTGACCGCGGCGCTGTCGATTGGTGATTTGGGGGTGATCGCCCTGTTCGCCCATGACGGGTTCAAGACCTTGCCGTGGATGCTCTATCAATTGCAGGGCAAATACGCCACCGGTGAAGCCGCCGGGCTGGCGCTTGTGCTGATGCTCATGACGGTGTTGATGTTTGGCGCGGCACGGGTCATCATGCGGCTGGTGATCGGGGGCAGATATGCTTGAAGAGACAGATGTACGGTTTTCATACAGCGCATCAATAGCGGCGGAATTCACCTTCAATCTGACCGCGGGGCTTGGT
>JAGWAQ010000100.1 GCA_021296375.1 Alphaproteobacteria bacterium | reverse complement strand
CAATCCCGTGCATTTGCCCGGACGGCAGGTTCTGCGCTTTACCAAAGACGCGGAGACAGCCATTAGTTTCGGCGGCAAGACCTATCAGGTTTTGCCGGTGGTGGCGTCGGGGTTTGCCTGGAATGATCGCGCCAGCCCCGCCCCGCCCAGCTTGTCGATTGCCAATGCCAACGGGCTGTTCACGGGGCAGCTCGACCACCCCGACCTGATCGGCCAGCGGGTGGTTCGGCTGGTGACATTTGCCGAAGAATGCGACGCCCCCCTGGGTGATGGCGGCGGGTCATCCTTTGCGCCGGAATGCTGGATGATTGATCGCCTGGCGCGGCTTGATGCCGAAGCGGCGGTGTTTGATCTGGTGCCTGAAGCTGACCTCGCCCAGAAATCCTTGCCATCGAAAGTCATGTTGCGGGATTTGTGCCAGCACCGTTACCGCGTCTGGGACGATACCCTCAAGCGGTTTGATTACGCCAACGCCACCTGCCCCTATACCGCCCCGAAGAGCTTTGATGCTGATGGCAATCCCGTCACCGGCGCCAAGGATCAATGTAACCTGACTCTTGAAACCGGATGCAAGAAACGGTTTCAGGGGGTGTTGCCGTTCCTCGGTTTCCCCGGAATAGGTGGGTTTTGATGGAGCTTGAGCCTGCCGCTCGTGCCGCAATCTTGGCCCATGCCCGGCGGCTGGCGGCGCTCGACCCCCCTGAAGAAGCGGCAGGGGTGATCGCAAACGCAAGATATATTCCGCTCGAAAATATCGCCCGTGACCGAAGCCGCGGTTTTGCCCTTGATGATATTCACCTCAAGACCGAGGGGATTGAGGCCATTGTCCATAGCCACCCCGGGGGGCCAGCTTACCCCTCTGGCCATGACATGCGCCAGCAGATCGGTTGCGGCGTGCCGTGGCTGGTGGCGGTGGCCCCCACCGCCAGTCGCCCCGATTGCCCTGAAGAGGTGTTCGGTTTTGGGGGGGTGCCGAAACTTGACCTCAGTTGCGGGTATCGCCACGGGGTTGACGATTGCTACAGCCTCATCAGGGGGTATTACCAAACCCATCATGGCATCACCTTGCCCGATGTTCCCCGCCCCTGGGAATGGTGGCATGACGGGCTGGACTTATACACCGACGGGCTTGGGCCAGCGGGGTTCAGGCGCCTGCCGCCTGGTGCCGCGCTCGCCCCCGGGGATGTTTTTCTGGCGCGGGTTCGCGCCCCCGTCGTCAATCACGCCGGGGTCTGGCTTGGCGACGGGCTGATCCTTCATCATCTGGGCGGGGCTTCGGGCCATCAGCCTGAACGTCTTCCCCGAAAGGAACCTGCAGAACGATGGCTGAAATTTATCGACGGCTGGGCGCGGCATCAGCCCCCCGCGTGACCATTATCCCCCATGGCCGGTTGGCGGAACTTTCGCCTCCATTGACCATCGCCGCCCATGATGTGGTGCAGGCCATCACCGGCTTTGTGCTGCAGGTCAAGGGGGCCAATGCGGTGTTGCGTCACGGCCGCTTCATGGTCAAGGCCGGGGGCAGGGTGTTGACGGGGGATGACCTTGTCGCCCCGCTGGCATCACCGCGCCTGCATCTTATCCCTGTTCCTGACGGGGCGGCGAGAGGCCGCGGCAAAGCGGTTCTTGGGTTAACCCTGCTGGGGTTGAGTTTTGTGCCGGGGGTCAATGCCGGGGTCGGCGCGGCGTTTGGCAATGCCGGTCAAGCTTTTGGGGCGACGGCGGCGGCATCCTTCCAGCAATTTGGCACTCAGGTGCTGGGGCGCGCCGGTGCGCTTGTGTTGTTGTCGGGGCTGGCGGAAGTGGTCTCGCCCCAGGCCGCCGCGCCCGCCGGGGAATTGCCGTCGGCATCCTTGTCCCTGCCGTCGATCAGCGGGCAGGGGGCGGCGATCCCTCTTGTCTATGGCCAAGCGCGGATCAGTCAGCCTGTGGTGGTGTCGTCAGGCATCACCGTTGATGTCATCCGATAATTGGGCCATCCGACAATCCGGTCCTCCTCCCGCATTTCATCATCCCATAATCCCATCATTCCAGCATTCCGGCATTCCGGCAGAGACGTCATGACCTCATCCCCACCACCTGTCCCATCTCCTGATCAGCCGTCCGCTGGCCTGATCACCGGATCAAGCGGCAAATCCTCCTCAACACCCGGGTTTATCAACACGCCCACGACCTTGCGCTCGACCTCACAGCTCAGGATGCTGGCGGTGGTTTCCGCTGGTCCGATCGAGGGCTTGGCGGCGGGCTTGTCGTCCCTCAGGGTAGATGGGGTGCCGGTGGTGTCACCGGCCGATGGCAGTGCCAATATTGGCGGCGTGTCCTGGCAATTGACCACCGGTGACGGCGCTTCTGATGTTTCAGCGACCGCCGACCCGGGGTTTAATGCCGTTGAGCAAAGCCAGCTTGTTGCCACTACCCTTGTGCCAGCTTCTCCCTACACCCGAAGCGGCAAGGGTGATGCCGCCCGCCTGACCTTTCGCTTTCCGCAAGGGCTGGTGCGGCAAACCCGTGATGGTATTTTCGGCTCTTCCGTTGAATTGGCGATAGATGTGCGGCAGCCGGACGGGGCCTGGTATCGTGCCGCAAGCCCGGTGATTTCCGAAAAGCAGACCGCGTTGTTTGAGCTGCAGTTTACGGTTGAATTTACCGCCGCCTATTCGGGTCCCTTCAGCCCTGCTGTTCGTGTCACTCGCCTCACCGCGGTGTCGGCGGATGCGGATGTCCGTGACGCGGTGGTGTTTTCATCGATCACCTGGATCACCCGTGACCGGCTGAGTTACCGGGGGCTGTCGATGCTGTCGCTCACCCTTGATGCGGAAAGTTTTGGCCAGCGTGTGCCGCGCATGGATATTGAGCTGAAAGGGCGGTTGCTGCGCCTGCCGCAGAACTATGATCCCGTCACCCGTCAGTACAGCGGCATCTGGTCGGGGGAATTCACCCTCGCGTATTCCAACAATCCCGCCTGGGTGATTTTTGATCTCTTGACTGATCGCGATTGGGGGCTTGGGCTTGATGATGGTGTGGTGGAGATTTACGATCTCTACGCCATCGCCCGCTATGCTGACGACGAGGTGGATGACGGCCGCGGCGGGACCGAACCTCGTTTTACGTTTGACGCGGTGTTAAGCCGAAGGCAATCGGCCTATGACCTGATCCAGCAGATCTGCGCCAGCGTCAGGGTCATGATGTTCTGGTCCGGGGGGCGGTTGCGCTTTACTCAGGACAAGCCGCAGGACGCCGTCATGTGGTTGACCAATCATCATGTTGAAGATGGGGCGTTCATCTATTCGACGGCAGGGGGGCGGACGCGTTACAGCCATGCGCTGGTCAGTTATCAGGACCCCGACGACCCCGGCCATATTCGTGTTGAGGCCGACACCCGCCCCGATGTGCTGGCGCAATCAGGCTATGCCGCCAAGGAAGTGGCGCTGCTGGGGTGCCGGCGGGCGTCGCAGGCGCGGCGCCATGCCCGCTGGCTTCTTGATAAAGCTGATGCCGCGCTCCATGGCGTGTCCTGGCGGGCGGGGCTGGACCATTTTGCCGCCAACCCCATCCGCCCCGGTGATGTCGTGCGGGTGGTGGATAAAGCCCGCCTCAACCCTCGGCAATGGTCAGGGCGAATGGCGGTAAAGGCACCGGATAATGACGGCAAGATCTCCGTGCAGTTTGATCACGCGCTCACCATCACTGCGGGGGTGGCGGATTATGAAACCGCGCAGGATGGCTGGCAGGTGAATGTCGCGGTGACGGTGGCGACAGGCGATAATGGCGCCGTCATCACCGCCGATTGGCCGCATCCCCCCGTTGATCAGGGGGCGATGGTGGTGAAGGCCGAAAGCGCCGCTTCCGCGGGGCAGGATTACCGCATCACCGCCCTGCGTGAGCTTGACCGCAATCGCGTTGAGGTCGACGCCATTCGTCATGACAACAGCCGCTTTACCGCCATTGAAACGGGATACGCGGTGACCCGTGACGCGACATCGGACCGGCCGGATTTCTCTCACCCGGTTCCCGCCGCCACGGGGCTTGAATTCCACCAGACGTATGATGTCGCGGGGCAATCCCGTTTGCGCAGTCTGGTGGTGGCCTTCACCCCGCCGCTTGACCCTCGTGTTGCGCCACGGATCGCGCATTGGAAAGCGACGGCCAAAGGCCCGCAAGGTGAGGTCGCGACCACCACCGGCGCCTCCTCGCCGCTGGTCCTGACGGATCTGGTGGTGGGGGAATGGCAGGTGACGGTCAGGGCGGTGGATTGGGCAGGGCATGATGGCCTTGCGGTTGATGGCAGCGCCACCGTTCGGCTTGACCCCCATCCCGCGCGGCCGCCGACGCATCCGCGCTTGACGGCAGGGATTGGCCAGTTGGCTGTGTCCTGGGATGCCGCGTCCGTGCCGCCGGGGGCGGTGGTGGAAGTGCTGGAATACCCCAGCCCCGGTTCAACCCGCCCCATGGTGATTGAGGCCGCTGGTTCATCGCTTGTGCTGGTCAATCGCCCGCCAGAAGTGCTGGCGTATTTTCGATTGCGCACGCGCTTGCGTGGCGGCAGTCGCTCGGGGTTGACGGGGGTTCTTTCCGCCGCCGCCTTGCCCCTGCCCAAAGACGGGCAAGACGGGCGTGATGGCCAGGACGGCCAAGATGGGCGTGATGGGCGTGATGGCCAAGACGGCCAAGACGGGCATGATGGGCGTGATGGCCAGGACGGGCAAGACGGCCAAAGCGGTCAAGACGGCCAAGATGGCCAAAATGGAACCATCATCACCAGCGCGGTGGTGGCATCCCCCCGCTGGTCAGGTTCAGCCGCGCAAAAAGCGGTTCAGGCGTTGCGCAAGGGGCCATTGATGGCAGGTGATCTTGTCACCTTGTCGACATCCAGCGCCACCTCCCCCTGGGCGCAGACCCGGGTTTACACCGCCACGGGATGGCAAAAATCCGCCGCTGTTCTGGCGGGGGAAGCGCTGGCGGATGGCACGGTGCCTGCCTCGCGCCTGAAGCTTGACCCCAATCAATTGACCATGTCCTCGAGCGGCGACAGCCTGACCTTGAAAGCCGTGCCCGCAGAGTTGATCTCCTCCGGCGTCATGCGATCCGCGAATTTCGTCGAGGGGTCCAGCGGGTTCAGCATCGACACCGCGGGCAAGGCGGAATTCAACGACACCATCATCCGCGGGGTGCTGACCAGCTCGCGGGTGGAAGGCTCAACCCTGATCGCCGCCACCAGCATTATCCCCACCGAAAGCCAGAGGGGGATGTTCACCCTTGAACAACCGCGGATGATGGCGATTGGCCAGAAATCCCGTTCCGCATCAAGCCTGATGCTGGGGCCGTTTGAGGTGGCGCGGCAACGCCATGGCCGCCGCTTTGATGATGGCGGCCGGGTGGTGCTGGCGGCGGGCAATCCGTTTGATGGCCGTGACGGGGATGGTCATGCCGTCATCACCGGCGCCGGAGGGACAAACCATTACTACACCCGTTTCTGGTCTGACCGCCCCTCCATCATCCTTGACATGACCTATGCCAATACCGCCACAAGCGGCGCGCGCATCACCGCAGGAACGATCCAGGTCAAACTCACCACCTCCTCCGGGCGGCAGATCGCCGCTTCATCGGTGCAGTCGCTGACATCGCTGTTCGGATGGTCGGCCACCCTGACCGATATGGTGGTGCCGTTGCGCCTGCGCCCCTATGAAGGTTTTGCCCTTGGCAGTTCCGGCAAATTGCTGGTGGCGCAAAACGGCAGCAGCGGAACGACGCGATCGTTCCGGCTGTGGATGGACCTGCGGGTTGACTTTATCCACCATGACAATGACGGGGCGGAAGACGGGCTGAAGGTGGAGGTTCTCCTGAACCTTGGCAACACAAGCCTGACATCAGCGGTGCTGTCGGGCTTTTACGCGACGGTTGATATCGACGCCTCGACGCAATCCTGATACTTATAAGAATTGTCTAATTAGTTGTAAAAAAACAACAATTTTGACTTTGTTAACGATCATGGCGTTGTTTTCCCTCGTCATGAATCCGTCAAACAGGTATCCCTTCATTGAGACGGGTCATGCCCCTCTGATTTCTTTTTTTCCTCCATGTGTTTTTGGGCAGGCCTCTACACCAACGGCGGGCAACCGCCACATGATGAGGATTAATATCATGAAAAAAATCTTTCTTGCCACAACGGCCCTTGCCGCTGTCGGTATGGTTTCGCCAGCAATCGCTGACGTGACGCTTTCCGCTTATTATGAACTCGGCTGGTCTTCTCGTTCTGATGACACACCGGGTGATGATGGTGGCGCGGATTCCTTTATCTTCAGTGACACGGAAGTCCACATCAAGTTTGACAAGGTCTCCGACAGTGGCCTTGAATACGGCGCGGCGTTCGAACTTGAAACCGGCACCACTCAGGGGAC
>JAGWAQ010000099.1:7301-7900 GCA_021296375.1 Alphaproteobacteria bacterium | reverse complement strand
TTTAGCGACAGGGGGTAAATTTTCACCCCCGCCACGGCATTGGCCAGCACAATATTCTTCTTGTTGACGAGGAATTGCCCGAAGAACGTCGTGATCGGGTCGGTCTGGTAATAGACATGCCCCGGCAGCCCTGAAAGCGCCGCCTCAAGGGTTGCGGTGCCAGAGCAGATCAACCCGAAATCCCCCGCCGCCATCACCGCTGGTGACATCTGCTGGGGGTAAAGCTGAACAAACGGCAATTCGGCGATCATCGGGGCGACAAGCTTCTCGACCGACGCCGCCACGGGCAGAATGACCTGAAGCGAAGGGTCCCTCGCCACCAATTGCCCCGCCGCCTCAAGCATTTTTGGCAAAAGCGTCATGACCTCGCGCTTGCGTGAGCCGGGCAACAAGGCCAGCACCCGGCCGTCATCAAGCCCGAGGATCGACCGTGCGGTCGCGCGATCAAGCGGATTGACCTGCGCATAAGGATGCCCCACCGCCACCGCATCAACCCCATGAGGGGTGAAATATGGCGGTTCAAACGGGAATAAACACAACAGGGTATCGACCGATTTAGGCCCAGCTTTGGCGCGCCAGCCCCCCCAGGCCCAAACGGT
>JAGWAQ010000099.1:604-7052 GCA_021296375.1 Alphaproteobacteria bacterium | reverse complement strand
TTCGCCATCGGCTTTCAGCGCGGATAAAACCAATCCCCCCAGCACATCACCTGACGGCTCCCCCGCCATGATGAAAATACGGCGCGCCATCACGCCACCTGCGGGGCAATGCCGATGACGGTGATGCGGGCTTTATCAGCAGCCTTCAGGGCCATGTCGCCATCAACGATCATCACGCCTCCGGCTTGCACGGCGATAAGGGTAATGCCCGCTTCTGCCAGTGCTTCAATCGTCAATCGCCCCATCCCCGGGGGGTCGAGCGACGGGTCCTGATCCGGCTTGAGCATCTTCACCATCACGGCAGGGGCAAGGCTGGGGTCGAGCAAATCTTTACTGCGGGCAATCATGGCATCAGTGCCTTCAGCGGCTTCGACCGCCAGAATGCGATCACCCTGCACAATACAGGCCTGCCCGACATCAAACCCCGATGACGCCGCCAGATAACGCGCCCCGAGGGCAACCGCGTTCATGCGATCATCAGTCGGGGGCGGGCCCGCCAACACCCCTTCCCCGGCCATCATGGAGGGCAGAACTTCCGCCACATCAATGATCATCAATCCATCCCTGGCGGCTTCGTCGCGAAGAATTTTCAACGCCTGGTCATCCCCTTTCAGGAGCGCTTTGGCGGCGATTTTCGAGCCGCGAAGATCAGGCTGGAGGGAGGATAGCGACGGCCGGGTAAACCGCCCCGACAGCACCACTTCCGTGACCCCGGCCTGCTTCAGGTCATCAAAAATCGCACCCAGGGCGCCAACACGCCGGTGCGTCGTCTTGAATGTTGTGAAATCAGCATCGGCGATGCCATCCAGCACCACCACAAACACCTCACGCCCCTGCGCCGTGACATGTTCAGCCAGGGCAAGCGGCGCCGCCCCGGCAGAGGCGACAATTCCCAAGGGGCTCAAGGATTGTGCCCCCGCCGTCATCAGCCGGTTTTCGCCGGATGGCAAAGGGGATTATCGCCACCATCCTTGATGAATTGCAGGATTTGCGCCACCAGCTCATTGTCGGAATACAGCCGTTCGACTTCCTCAAGGCGTTCATTGAACGTCCCTTCCATGGCAAACAGCATGCGGTAGGCGCGGCGGATGGTGGTGATGCTGTCTTTGGAAAACCCGCGACGCTTAAGCCCGATCAGGTTCAGCCCCACCAGTTCAGCACGGTTGCCAAAGACATTGCCAAAGGGAATCACATCAGCCGTCACCCCCGCCAGACCGCTGATCATGGCATGGGGACCGATGCGGATGTATTGCTTGATGGCGCAAGACCCGCCGAGATAGGCGTAATCATCAACCACCACATGCCCCCCGATCAGCACATCATTGGTCATGATGACGTTATTGCCAATGACGCAATCATGGGCGACATGACAGCCGACAAAAAACATATTGCCGTCACCGATGATGGTCGTCATGGCGCCGACTTTGGTGCCGGGGTGAATGGTGGTGTTCTCGCGGAACAGGTTGTTGTTGCCGATCACCAATGTGCTGGCTTCGCCTTCATACAACATGTGTTGCGGGGCTTTGCCAATGACCGCAAAAGGGAAGATTTCATTGCCTTCCCCCAGGGTCGTATGGC
Organism: Alphaproteobacteria bacterium; assembly: GCA_021296375.1. GTDB lineage: Bacteria > Pseudomonadota > Alphaproteobacteria > Puniceispirillales > UBA1172 > JAGWAQ01. The sequence continues at coordinate 5,474 of JAGWAQ010000099.1, read as the reverse complement.
CATCAACCACGACATGGCTATGCAAGGTGCAGCCTGCGCCGATGGTGACATTCGCCCCGATATAGGAATAAGGGCCAATGGCAACATTGTCGCCAATAGACGCGCCATCTTCGATAATAGCGGTGGGATGAATTGATGATGACATTATCGACCGGGCTCCACGACCATTGCAGAAAACTGGCCAGACACCGCAACCTTACCGTTGATGGTTGCCTCGCCTTCAAATTTATACAGGCTGCGTTTGCCGGCAATCAGCTTGACGTTCAGCAGCATGACATCACCAGGGCGCGCAGGGGCGCGGAACTTGACCTGATCAATGGTGGTGAAATAGACATGCATGCCTTCATTCTGCTCACGGTTGCTGTAGGAAATCAGCACCCCGGCGGTCTGCGCCATGGCCTCAACAATCAGCACCCCCGGCATGATCGGATGCCCCGGGAAATGCCCCCCCAGATGCGGCTCCGTGCTGGTGATGGCTTTCACCCCGCAAGCGCTTTCATTGGGGACGATATCCTTGACCTGATCAATCAGCAGAAATGGCGGGCGATGCGGAATCAGCTCCAGAATCTCGGGATGATTGAGAATGACCTCTTGTTCAGACATAAACGTGCCCCTTTCGTGAATTGGGTTAGGTGGTCTTCCTGGGGGTCGCCAGGCGTCGAAGTGACGCCACCTGACGGCGGAAATCCTGCGCCGGAACCGCCGGGAACCCGGCCATCACCTGACCATCCCCCGTCGATTTGGTGACACCGGCCCGCGCCGCAAAAACATTGCCAGACCCGATGGTGATGTGGTCCGCCACGCCGGATTGCGCCCCGAAAATATTATTATCCCCGATCACCGTTGATCCAGCAATCCCGACCTGCCCACAGATGACATTGCCATCACCAATGGTGCAGTTATGGGCGATTTGGACAAGGTTATCGATCATCACATGCGCCCCGATCACCGTGTCTTCAAGAAACCCGCGGTCGATGGTGGTGTTCGCGCCAATGGTGCAGGCGTCGCCAATCAAAACCCGCCCGAGATGCCGCACAAGGGCATTGCCGCCGCCGTCGCGGCCAACTCCAAAACCGATAAAGCCAATCCTGACCCCGGGGCCAATCTGGCAATTCTTCCCGATCATGGCATGGGATAACGCCGCGTTCTCCTCGACCATCGTCCCGGCCCCGATCACGCAGCCGTCCCCGATCGCAACATTGGCTTTGATCCATGCCCCGTCGCCAATTTCAGCCCCGGCACCAATCGACGCGCCGCCCTCGATGCGGGCGCTATCCGCCACCCTGGCGTCATGCGCAATCACGGCGGTATCGGCAATCCCCGGCTCAACTTCAACCGGCGGGTACATCGCCGCCAGCACCTGACCGAAGGCTGATTTCGGTTGCGGGGTTAAAATGACGGTGATGTTCTTGCCCAGATGATCAGCTCATTGCGGCGCGGCAAGGCAAATAACGCCCTTTTCATCCGCCACCGCTTGTGCCGCCGCTTCGGTTTGGGCAAAACAAATTGACCCCGGCTCAGCGGTTTCGGGCGTCGCCACCATACGCGCCATCAGGCTGGCACTGCCGCGATGCTTTTCGCCGCGAACAAGGTCTTCAATGGTTTTGACAGAAAGCGCAACAGCTTCCGGGAAAAAACGTGGGTCGATCATTGCGCAGTATCCGGCAATCGGGTGACGGTGATGTTCTTTGTCCGCTCATTCAACCGATCAAGAGCTTCGTTGGTGATGTCGAGGGCATTGTTGTAGATCACGACATTCTGCCGCTGAAAGACCATCGACAACTGCCGTTCCTGGGCGATTTCAGAAACGATTTTGAGCAGTTCCTGTTCAAGCTGGGTCTGCGCCTGCTGGATGGATTTATCAAAACTGTTTTTCTGGGACTGGATCGACCGTTGAATGGCCACCACCTCACCTTCAAAGGCATCGAGCCGCTTGCGAAACTCATCGGCCGCCAGCACGTCTTTAAGAGAGTTCAACTCACGCTCGGCTTTGCGCAGGCGCAATTCCTCTGCTGAGACATCTTCCTGAAAGGCCCGGTTCTGTTCATCCAGCGCGGCCCTGATCGTCGCCAGGGCGTTGGATTGCTGAATGATCCCCCGCATGTCAATGACCCCGAGATCAGATGACGCCAACGCGTCTTGACTGTCCTGCGCCCAGGCTGATGACGTCAGCGACACCACCATGACAAGGGCGAGGCGACGAAAGATATTGAGCGCGCGCATGCCCATACTAGAACCGGCCACCAAACTTGAACTGGAAGACTTTGGTTTTGTCATAATCCTGCTTGTCGAGAGGATGCGCCCAAAGGAAGGACATTGGCCCGATGGCGGTATCCCACAACAGGCCGTAACCTACAGAAGAACGGATATCCTTGTCCTGCGCCCCGCGCACCCCGCTGGGGTAATCGGTATCCCACAGCGCGCCGTGGTCGGTGAACACTGTCCAGCGCATGCCAAGGTCTTTATCAAGACCGAGGTCCGAGGTGATGTTGGCGCTGGCGGTGTAGTATTTATTCCCCCCGACAGCCGAATTGTCACCGGTGTCACGCGGGCCAATCCCGGCATGGCCAAAGCCGCGGACCTTCTGCCCACCAAGGATGAAACGTGATGATCGCGTGACGCTTTCACCAAGCCCATCCACCATGCCGATTTCACCATCGACACTGAAGACGACCCGCTTGTATAGGAACGGCTGCAAATACTGGCCACGCGCTTGCGACTTGAGGTACTGAATATCCCCGCCAAGACCAGCGACACTTTCGGTCAAGCGCCACATGTAACCTTCACGAGGATCAATGCGATTGTCGCGGGTGTCTTTTGTCAGCGAGTACGAGACTTCCGACAACACCAGCGCCCCTTCATCACCACTGATGGAACTTGCCGTTGACTTGATGGTATTGGTTTCCGTATTCGCGATGATATAGCCAAGGCGATGACGATAATTGCCAAAGGCGCTAAAGCCCATGCCGAAATCAAAACCTTCCTGCTTGACCTTGACGTCGGAATATTTGGCTTCCTGAATAAAGATGTCGGCACTGCCCAGCAGGTTCCGCTCAAACAGATAAGGTTCGGTGAAACCAGCACGGAAATTTGTTGTCTTATCCGACAAGGACACGTTGGCGCGAGCGCCACGGCCGGTCCCGAGGAAGTTGTTTTCACGAATACCGACGGTCAATGAGCCTTGCTCGAAGGTCGAATAGCCAAAGCCGATCTGGAAGCTGCCGGTGGTGGTTTCATCCACCTCGACATCCACGACGGATTGCTCCGAGCTGGACCCCGGCAGGATTTTCACGGAAACATCAGAGAAATACCCAAGGTTGCGGACATTCCTTTCAGAACGCGTCAGGCGGAGCTGGTTAAAGCTGTCGCCTTCGACCAATTCAAACTTGCGGCGAATAACGCGGTCAAGGGTGCGGTCATTGCCTTTGATGTTGATGGCTTCGACATAGTTGCGTTCAGCCGAACCAATATTAATCGCCACATCAAGGGTCAGCTCGTCCTCATTGAGCGCAATGTCCGGGGTAACATCAACAAAGGCAAAGCCCAGCTCACCCAGTTTATTGGTGATCTGGGAAAGGGTTTCCTCGAGTTCACGAACGTCGTATTCATCGCCGATCTCAAGCTGGCTTGCCGCCATCAGTTCAGACGTGTCGACGCCTTCAATTTCGCTGTTGATCTCAACACTGCCGATATTGTAACGCCCGCCTTCTTCCAGCACGAAGGTGATGACAAAGCCACTGCGGTCAGGCAGCAATTCCCCCGTCGAACGGGTGATATCAATATCCGCGTACCCGTTTTGCAAATAAAACTGGCGGAGCTTCTGGACATCCAGTTTCAAACGGCCGGTGTCATATTTGTCATCGGGGGTAAACAGCACATACCATTTGGTTTCCCGCGACTGAATAACATTCTTGAGGGCACGATCGCTGAATTCATTATTGCCAACGAATTTGATCTTGGAGATTTTCACCAAAGGCCCCTCATCAACTTCAAACACGAGATCAACGCGCTTGTCGGGAAGTTCAATGATTTTCGGCTCAATGGTGGCGGCGTAACGGCCGGCCTGGCGATAGACTTCGATCAGCAGCGCTTTGGCTTCAATCGCCAGTTCACGGGTGAAGACCCGCCGCGGCTTGATCCCGAGGTATTCCAGCAACTGTTCATCCTGGATGACATCATTGCCTTCGATATTGATGCGGTTGATGATCGGGTTTTCATCAACGGTGATGATCATGCGGTCGCCATCCAGCTCGATCCCCACGTCATTGAAAAGATCGGTCTGAAACAGGCTGGTCAACACATTATTGAGGTCAGATGCCGAAACACTGTCCCCGGGCGACACCGGCGTATAGGCCAAAATAGTTTCAGGATCAATTCGCTGCGCGCCAACGACCTCGATCTGGTTGATCACCGTTTCATTTGTCTGCGCGGTGGCCACCTGCGCAAAGGACACCATCACAAAGCAAAAAAATGCGCCAAGAACAAAAAGCCCGTTTTTCATCACCGAAACCTATAGTTAATTCCCGATTACTATAGCCGCCTTAAGCGGCACGGGAAAGGCTTAACATTCGGCAACAAACTGACTGGATATATCATAAAGCGTAACCAGCACAATCAGGCTGAGCAAAAGCGCCATCCCGCCGCGCATGATCATTTCCTGAGCCTTTTGATTCAATGGCTTACCCATCAGCGCTTCAAGCCCGAAGAACATCAGAAGCCCGCCATCAAGCGACGGCACCGGCAGAAGATTAACCAGCCCCAGGTTGATCGAAATCACCGCAACAAACAACGCCAGGCTTATCCAGCCCTGCCGCGCCCCCCGGCCAGAGATTTCCGCGATTTTAAACGGCCCACCGATCTCGCCTGTATT
>JAGWAQ010000099.1:0-363 GCA_021296375.1 Alphaproteobacteria bacterium | reverse complement strand
GTTTTGATCTGGCCGAAATCCGAAATACCATGGCCGTTGATGGCGGTGATTTTATCCCCCGCGCGCAGCCCGGCGGTTTCAGCCGCGCTGCCTTCCATCACTTCGCCGATATCGGTCGGGATAATGACCTTGCCCACCCCCATGAAAACAGCGGCAAAAATCGCCACCCCGAGGATGAAATTGGCAATCGGCCCCATGGCGACGATAAAGGCTTTGGCCTTCAGGCTGGCGGATTGAAAACTGCCTTTGATATGTTCGGCACCGGCACCGGGGGCGGAAGCGGCACTGACATCCCCTGCCATCTTGACATAACCGCCCAGCGGAATGGCCGAGAATCGCCAACGGGTGTTGTTGCGGTCGGTA
>JAGWAQ010000098.1 GCA_021296375.1 Alphaproteobacteria bacterium | reverse complement strand
TGGCGGCTCCTTCCTTTATCACCTGAACGGCAATCAGGTGGCGGTGGGTTACGTCATCGGGCTCGATTACCAGAACCCTCACCTGTCGCCTTTTGAAGAGTTTCAGCGGTTCAAGACCCACCCGAAAGTTCGTGACGTGTTTGAAGGCGGCCGGCGTGTGTCTTATGGCGCCCGCGCCCTTAATGAAGGCGGCTTCCAGTCGATCCCGAAGCTGACTTTCCCTGGCGGTTGCCTTGTTGGCTGCACCGCCGGGTTCCTGAATGTGCCAAAGATCAAAGGCACCCACACCTCGATGAAATCCGGCATGCTGGCGGCGGAAGCTGTGTTTGAAGCCGTAACAGCCGAAGGCACGGGGATCGAGCCTGTGGCTTACGCCGAGATGATCGAAAACTCATGGCTGTGGGAAGAGCTGTATCGTGTCCGCAACATTCGCCCGGGCTTCAGCAAGGGGTTGTGGCTGGGCATGGCTTACGCTGGCCTCGACACTTATCTGCTGCGTGGCAAGGCGCCATGGACATTCAAGCACCATGACGACCACAGCAACCTCAAGCCAGCGGCGGAGATGCCCAAGATCGAATACCCGAAACCTGATAATGTGGTGAGTTTTGACCGCAACTCTTCGGTCTATCTGTCGGGCACCAATCACGAGGAAAACCAGCCGGCGCACCTGACGCTGAAAGACGCGTCCGTGCCGATTGACCATAACCTTGCGATTTATGACGCGCCGGAACAACGCTATTGCCCGGCCGGGGTTTATGAAATTGTCCGTGAAGATGATGGCAGCAATCCTCGCCTTCAGATCAATGCGCAGAACTGCGTCCATTGCAAAACCTGTGACATCAAAGACCCCACGCAAAATATCGTCTGGGTGACACCCGAAGGCGGCGGCGGCCCGGCTTACCCGAATATGTAAACCGCCCTGGTGCCAATTTGACTCATGGATGGAATCTCATGGATTGATCCCCATGGATTGAATCCCATGAATTGGACCCCATCAATTGAACCCCGCGAATTGAACAATGACTTGCCCCGTCCCTTGCGTCATAATAAACGCAAACCAGGGACGGGGCATTTTCATGCGTAAACTATTTATCAGCATAAAGCGATATAGCGGCGGGCTTGCCCTCTTGACGTTGTGCGCGTGCATGCAGGTAACGGCGGCTGACCATGACGCCGCGCCCATTTCGGTTTATGCCAATGACGTGATCGCCCCTGACCTCAACCCCCCGCCTTCGGACAAGGCCGCTTTTCTGGCTGGTCATTTTGCCCTCAAGCGCAATGATGCGGAGATGGCGGCGGAAGGGTTTTCCCGCGCCTTGACCGGAAACCCGTCGAGTATTGAGTTGATGAAACTGGCCTTTACGGCGTTTTATTACAAAGGTGATGTCGATGCCGCCGCCGAAATCGCCAGCCAGATCGAAGGACGTGATGCGCAAGTGTCATTTGGCAGTGAACCGGCCTTGATACTTGCCGCCGAAGAGGGCGACTGGACCGGCATGAAAGTGCTGGCAGATAACCTGCTTGAAGACAGCAGCAGCCAACCACTCGGGGTGGTGATGGGGGCCTGGGCTCTGGCCTTGCAAGAGCAGGGCGACGCCGGGTTAACACGTTTGCTTGAACTCAATCGCCCGGGGCAGGACATGCCGCCTTATGCGCTGTTCTCCCAAAGCGCAATGCTGAACGAATATCTTGGTCGACCGCAGGATGCGCTGGCTTCAGCGCGGCTGGCGGTGGATCACCAAACCCCGAATATTGCCATGGTGATCGCCATGGCGGGGGTCATCGCCCGGCAAGGCCATGTTGACGAAGCCCAAAGCTTGCTGGATCGCCGCCTCGGCAGTTTCTTTGACAAAATGATGATCAAGGATCAGCTCACCGACGGCACCTCGCCCTTGCTGAATACACCGCCATTGAAAAGCATATTGGCGGAAGCGGTGCTTGAAGCCTCCACCGCCCATCAGGATCAACGCGTCAGCATGATGGCGCGGCTGCACCTCGCCCATCGGCTTGACCCTGATAATGATCGGATCATGTATTTGCTGGGCTTGAGCTTTCGTGATCTGCAGGATCACGACAAGGCGGCGGCGTTTCATCAGAACATTGCCCCCACAAGCCCCTGGTGGATGCCATCGATTTTCCTCAAAGCACGGCACCTCAGCCAGAAGGGGGAGGATCCTTTACAGGCAAAACAACTGTTTGATGACCTGACCGCGTCGAATGCCAATAACGCCTCGATCTGGAAACAAGCGGGGGACGCGGCGCGGCGACGTGATGATTTTGACGCCGCGATCGCCGCCTATGACAACGCCATTGCTCTTGTTCCTGACAACGCCCGTTTGCATTATCGCCGGGGGGTGGCGCTGGATATGATCGATCGTGACATCGAGGCGGAAGCCGCCCTGCGCCGCGCCATTGAATTGAACCCTCGTGACGCCTACGCCCTCAACTACCTCGGCTACTGGATGCTGGAAGAAGGCGGCGATACCAACGAAGCCCTGGGTTATATCCGCACCGCCATCGAACAACAGCCGCAAAACGGTTATTTCATGGATTCCCTAGGCTGGGGCTATTATCGCCTTGGCCAGTTCCGGCAAGCGGTGCTTTATCTTGAACGTGCCGTGGCGCTGGAACCGGCGGACCCTATCATCACTGATCACCTCGGGGATGCCTATTTTGAAATGGGGCGGCTGAGGGAGGCGGTGTTTCAATGGCGGCGCGCGCTCGACCTTGACCCTGACGCTGAGCTGCGCCCCACCATCGAAGCCAAAGTGGCGGAATACCCGGACCCGTAATGGCTGACCATCTGCATTCCATCACATTGCTGGCGCCAGCTAAAGTCAACCTGACCCTTGCGATCACGGGGCGGCGTGATGACGGCTATCACACCATGCAATCGCTGGTGATGTTTGCCGCCCTTGCCGACACCATCTCCCTGACCGCCCTCGATGACGCGGATGAGGATGAGCTGATCATCCATGGCAATGACGCCCTTGCCGCCATGCCGGGGAACATCATGCTCAAGGCCGCTTCGGCCTATCGCGCGGCGACGGGGCACGCGCAACGGTTTGGCCTGACCCTCACCAAAGCTATTCCCATGGCGGCAGGGGTCGGCGGCGGGTCAGCGGATGCCGCCGCCACCTTGCTGGCGATCAATGCGTTTTTCGGCCATGCGCTGACCGATGATGAGCTTGCGCAGCTTGGCTTGAGCCTTGGGGCTGATGTGCCGGTCTGCCTTGGGGGGCATCGCCACCTGACCTGGCGCATGGAAGGCATTGGGGATCGCCTGACCGCTGTTGATTTCCCCCTTGCGCATGAACTGGGGATCATCCTCACCAACCCCGGGGTTGATGTTCCGACGGGGCCGGTGTTCCAGCACTTGAGGCCGGATGATTTCCGCGCTCACCAGCCTAAACCTGATGACATACCTACGGCTGAGGCGCTTAAGAACTGGCTTGATGACGGCAACAGCCTGACGCGCCCCGCCTGCGCCCTTCAGCACATAATCCCCCGCCATCTTGATGCGCTTTCTGCGCTCAATAGCCATGACGGATATCTGGCCAGCGGCATGAGCGGCAGTGGCGCGACGTGTTTTGCCCTCTTTACGTCCAAAGCGGCGGCGCTGAACGCCGCGAAGGGATTGCCCGCAAGCCTTGATTGGGTTTGGGCAGGGGGGATGTTTGACCCGTCGTCATCCGTGCCCGGGCGTGATGAATAAATTCACCCCCGATCGTTTGATCGGTTTGCAACATGACGCGACTTTTGCCATGATGCCTCAACGCGTTTTAACACCCTTGCCTTATTAAGGACGCCCCATGATTACTCGCCTGCGCTCACTAATCCAACGCTACCCGTCTTTTGATCGGTACGTCTGGTTGAACTCTATCCGCGACTGGCGATTTGTGGCCGGGGCGGCGGTGCTTATCCTGCTGGCAGGGTTGATCAATTACGACACCCGCCAAAGCCAGTGGGAAACCTGGACCGCCAACCCTGATATTTATTTTGTTGATGGTTCGCCGCAAGTCAGCACCACCGACGCCGGCCATTTCCTGTCCTATGCGCGGGATTACCGTAACGGCACGTCGAAAAACGGCTTCAACGAAAACCGCTTTTATCCCGACAACACCGAGACCTATAAATCCGCAACGGAGCCGGATTACGTCAAGCCGGGTGACCATGACGTGGGTGCCGGTGATGTGCCGTTGCTGTCGGTCATTATCGCCACCACCGCGGATATGTTTTTTGACGGCGATTTGCTGACCGCCGGCAACATGATGCTGCCGATCACCGGACTTCTGACGGCGATGGCGGTGGCGGGAATGTTCTGGGCGGCGGGGTACCCTGCCGAAGGGGCGATTGCCGGCACCGGCTTCGGGCTGAGCGCGACCTATCTTATCCGCACTTCCATCGGGCGAATTGATACCGACCAACTGGTGGTGTTCTTCCTGGCTTTATCCGTCAGCTTTATTTTACTGGCGGCGCGGGAACGCAACATCAGCCGGCAATTGGGGTTTGTCCTGCTGGCGGCGCTGGCGGCCATCAGCCTTGAATGGTGGTACCCTCAGCCGCTGTTCCTTGTGCTGTTGCCCTTGCTGGCAGGGTTTGCGATTTTCACCCATCAGCAGGATGTCAAACGTGCCCTGGGGGCAACGGCGGCATTTATTCTGGCCACCAATCCTGTTGTTGTCATCCCGGCGTTCTGGTCTTTCTTTGAGCAGGTTCTGTCTCGGGTGTTCGGGATCACCCTGTCGTCCTCCACAGGTGATATTCCGTCATCACCCCTGAACTTCCCCGACACGTTCACCACCGTCACCGAACTGGGGCGGATCGGCGTGATGGAAACATTGAGATATGTTTCTTCTGACATCACCATCGGGGCCATTGGGTGCCTCGGGTTCGTGGTCTTCCTGATCGTCAAACCTTCACGAGGGCTGGTGTTTCTGCCGTTCTTCCTGATCGGGTTGATGTCGATCACCCTGGGTCGACGCTTTGCGTTTTATGGCGCGCCTTTCATCTGGTTCGGCCTGGCCTGGGCGGGGCTGTCGCTGGTGCGACTGGTGGCGGGCGCCATGGATAAATCCGACAACCCCAAAAGTTTTGTTACTGGCGGGGCGGTGCTGACCGCGGCGGCGGCAGGGGTGATTTTAACCGCCGCCAATTCGATTCTTGATTATGTTCCCCGTCCCAGCTTCCCGAGCCCGATTGTCAAAACATTCTCGGACATGAAAAAGCTTGATCAAGGTCAAGGCGGTATTGTCGCCACCTGGTGGGATTACGGGTATTTGATGCATTTCAAAAGCGGCCTGGCGAGTTTGCACGATGGCGGCACCCAAACAACCCCCCGGACATTTCTGGTGGCGCGCGGCGTGGTCAGCCCAAATCCCGCAGAGCTGATCCAGACCGTTAAATTTATCGCGTCAGAGGGAAGCGACGGGCTGGTCAATAATTACAGCTCAGCCCAGCAACTGGTGCAGGCGATCACAACGGCGGAAATGCCCGATAAACCGCTCTACCTGCTGTTCTCTGATCAAATGGCGGGCTGGTTTACCACCATGTCGAAACTTGGCCTTCATAATGTGGTGTCAGGGCAGGCGCCGTCGCCATCGACCCTGAACGCCTATGGCTACCGGCCCCTGAATTGCAGCTATGCCGCGCCGAACAAGTTCAACTGCCGCAACGGTCTTCTGGACATCACCCATGGCACCCTTGATGGCAAGCCGCTGATCCGGAAAACCGTGGAAACCGTCAATGGACGTGTCACCAATTTCAAGGATTACGACAACAACGGGTTGTTTGTCCTGAATATCGGGCGCCTTGATAATGGCCAGACACGGCTGACGCTGGTGCCACAGCCGACCTGGAACAGCAGTTTCAACATGCTGTTTGAACTTGCCGTCTATGATGAAACACGGCTCGAGCTGGTGATTGATAATTACCCCCACGCAAGGGTGTATAAAGTGCTGCAGTAAAAATTTACGGATTCTTAAAAACAGTCTTGATCGGTTATGTTGAAATCGTTATGGTCCAACCGTCTTCATCAAGACACCATCGTTGGGGCGTAGCCAAGTGGTAAGGCAGCGGTTTTTGGTACCGTGCACCGTAGGTTCGAATCCTACCGCCCCAGCCATCTCTTGAAAAAAATTTCCCTGATCTTCACGCCCCGACTTTCGCCACAGCCATGCGGGGATGCCGCTCAAGCCAGGGTGTAGCCGTTGTTCTTGGTGATCAAAAACGGCGCGTCATCGACAAAACCGATTTTCTGCCGCAACCGATAGATATGGGTTTCCAGGGTATGGGTGGTGATCGATGAATTGTACCCCCAGACCTTTTCCAGCAATTCGGTTTTATTGACCACTTCGCCGCGGTTACGGAGCAGGAATTTGATGATCGAGGCTTCCTTTTCCGTCAGGTTCAGCGATTTGCCGCTTTCACGGTGGATCAAGGTTTTCTGCCCCTGCATAAAATA
>JAGWAQ010000003.1:28373-29025 GCA_021296375.1 Alphaproteobacteria bacterium | reverse complement strand
GTCATCTTTCGGGAATCAAGACATATATCTCGTCCAACAAAATAGGGGAAATTCCCCGGATCATGATGTCGATCACCTGGCGTTAACGGTGCCGAACCATGGAGCGTTTCAACCAATGTCTTGCTTGTGACATGTCCAGCGTTCGCGAGGTCCGTGATTCCCATGGAGCGAGAATTGAAAATTTTTATAATCGCCGCGGCGGCGTCGTCTTTTCGGATCAACGAATACTTGAATGACGGCTCCGCAATCGCCTCATGCCCTGATAAGGATATTTCACACAATTGCTGAAACCTGTTTGAATAGTCATCGGCAGAAAAAACAAACGCAAGCCTCAAAATCGTTGTAATCTCGATCAACTTTGATGAATAGAGAGCCAGTTCTGATTCAATTTTACGCATTGTGTATCCATCGACATTCTTCGGGTCGAAATCTTCATTTATTTTTTGTTCTGAAAATTGTTCATGGTCGAAAGTGTTGTAGATAAAAAAACTCGAAATCATGATGTAGTGATTTAAATCGCCGATCCATCCTTGGTCATACAAGTCTGATATGACGTGGCTGTCCCCTTTATCAAAATTCACCATATCCAAGATGATATTCGGGCTGAAGAGAGCCAGAACTTCCTTCAGGCAGGAACTGTTCTTCCTGTCGC
>JAGWAQ010000003.1:0-28107 GCA_021296375.1 Alphaproteobacteria bacterium | reverse complement strand
AATCTTACAGATGTATTGATGGTTTGAACAAGGCGTTTTTACGCCCTATCCGGCACCATGGGGGATGACGGCTCAACCCGTTTCACGGTCACGCCTTCTTCATCTTTCGGGTCGACGAAGACCAGGCCCATAGCGGTGAACATTTCTTCTGTATCCGTGTGGGGATGCGCTCTTTCAAGTACCCGCTGCAAACACACGTCATCAGCCACGTCCAGGACAAAGCAGATGTGCGGCGCATCAACGCCATCACTTATGCTTTTCAACCAGTGCCGTTGATTACGCGTGTTCGCCGGAAAGTCCAGGATGACGGTGAGGCCTTTTTCAAGCAATTGCTGAACAAGGTTTTCAACAACGGGCTTAATTAAATCCGAATGCTTTTTATAGTCGTGAACAGTGCTGATTTTGTTAGGGTAGAAGGTTGACAGCAGATCGTCTTCGCTGATCAGGATGCCTTGTTTTTCCTTGACCATCTTCCGGGCAAGCGTGGTTTTGCCAGCGCCCATTTTGCCGCAGAAAAATATCAGCAATCCTTTTGTCATGATGGCCCACCTCGTGCAGGAGAATAATAAAACAGCCCTTGCCGATGCATATTACGTCAGCTCAAAGGGTGGTGAACCCGCCACCATCACAGATGTCATTAGGCAAACGGCACCACGTCTTGTAAAAATTTACTCCCACTCAATAGTAGCAATGATTTAACCTATTATTATCAAACACTATAATTTTGTGTTTGTAAGTATTTTGTAAGTATCCGCCCACATCATGTAATAAAAGTAAGCATTGCCTTCAACACGTTTTCATGCATTCAAGTATCCAATAAGCAATGATATGAAAGCACCAACATGTACAACCATAATTGCTCTATCTTTCCACATAAAACCTACGGCAAACCACAAAAATATCCCAATAAAAAAAATGTATATATTATAAGGGATTAAGTTTAAGCCAGTCATTCCATATCCAATAAGTTGGATGATTGTTGCTAACCATAAGTTTCCTTAACTTTTGACTTCATCGCTAAACTATGAAACGCAATAGTTCCATCACTATGCATGAAAGTTTGTAAGTCAATATTTTTTCTTATTTCAAAACAATGAATTAATTTTTTGAATTTTCTTAGCGTGAGAAGCATTACGCAATAATATCAATTACTTAAAGTAATTTTTTCATTCCCACTCGATCGTCCCTGGCGGTTTTGACGTGATGTCATAAACGACGCGGTTGATGCCTTTGACTTCATTGACGATGCGGGTGGAGACCCGGGTCAGGAAGTCATGGCTGAAGGCGTAGCTGTCGGCTGTCATGCCATCGGTGGATGTCACCGCCCGCAGGGCGCAGACATAGTCATAGGAGCGCGCGTCCCCCATCACCCCGACGGTGCGGACCGGCAGCAAAACGGCAAAAGCCTGCCAGATCTCGTCATAAAGACCGGCGTTGCGGATCTCATCCAGATAGACGGCGTCGGCCTTGCGCAGGATATCGCATTTCTCGGGCGTGATTTCCCCGGGAATACGGATCGCCAGCCCCGGCCCCGGGAACGGATGCCGCCCGATGAGGTTTTCCGGCATCCCCAGCTCACGCCCAAGGGCGCGGACTTCATCCTTGAACAGCTCACGCAGGGGTTCCACCAGCTCCATGTCCATATCATCAGGCAAACCGCCAACATTATGGTGGGATTTGATCGTCACCGATGGCCCGCCGGAAGCCGAAACGCTCTCGATGACGTCAGGGTAAAGCGTGCCTTGCGCCAAAAACCCCGCGCCGTCGATTGAGGCGGCGGCCTTGTCGAAAACATCAATGAACGTGGCGCCGATGATCTTGCGCTTTTCTTCCGGGTCACTGACGCCGTCAAGTCGCCCGAGGAACAGATCAGACGCATCTTCGTGAATGAGGGGAATATTATACTGCCCGCCAAACAATTTGATGACTTCTTCCGCCTCGCCTTCGCGCATCAACCCGTGGTCGACGAAAACGCAGGTCAGGCGTTCGCCAATGGCTTCATGGATCAACACCGCCGTGACAGAGGAATCCACCCCGCCGGACAACCCGCAGATGACCTTGCCGTCATCCCCCACCTGGGCGCGGATCGCCGCCACGGTGCGTTCACGGTACGCTTCCATGGACCAGTCGCCCACCACCCCGCAGATCGTCTTGGCAAACCGGCTGAGCAATTTGGCGCCATCAGGGGTATGGACAACTTCAGGGTGGAACTGAACCCCGTAATACCCCCGCGCTTCATCAGCAATGGCGGCAAAAGGCGCGCCGGAACTGGTGGCGATCACCGAAAATCCCTCAGGCAAGGCGACCACGCGATCACCAAGCGACAACCAGACAGGGTAATCCACTCCGGCCTCCCACACCCCTTCAAACAGCGCTGACGGCGATTTGACCTGAACATCAGCACGGCCAAATTCGCGCTCATCACCAGGTACAACCTGACCCCCCAATTGCTGGCACATGGTTTGCTGGCCATAGCAAATCCCCAGCACCGGCACCCCCAGCTCAAACACAACGTCAGGGGCGCGGGGGGTATCGGCGAGCGCGACGGAATTCGGCCCACCCGAAAGGATGATCCCTTTAGGAGTAAGCGCGGAGATGCGATCAGGCGCGGCGGTGCAGGGCAGGATTTCGGTATAGACCCCGTCTTCCCGCAACCGGCGGGCGATCAATTGCGTCACCTGCGAGCCAAAATCAAGAATAAGAACAGTATCGGTCATGGCAGGGCCTTAGAGGTTAGGGCGGTAATTCGGCGCTTCACGGGTGATGGTGACATCATGAACATGGCTTTCCTTCAGCCCCGCCCCGGTGATTTTGACAAAGTCGCAATTGGTCTGCATGGCGGCTATCGTGGCGTTGCCGGTATAACCCATGGCGGCTTTCAAGCCCCCCAGCATCTGGTGAACCACCGCGCCAGCGGCGCCTTTATAGGGGACCTGGCCTTCGATCCCTTCAGGCACGAGCTTGAGCGGTTGCGAGACTTCCGCCTGAAAATACCGGTCCGCGGACCCGCGCGCCATGGCGCCCAATGACCCCATGCCGCGATAGGCTTTATACGACCGCCCCTGATAGAGGAAAACTTCCCCCGGGGTTTCATCGGTTCCCGCCAGCATGGAGCCGATCATGGCGCAATCGGCACCGGCGGCAATGGCTTTCGCCAGATCACCTGAATATTTGATCCCGCCATCGGCGATGCAGGGCACACCGGCTTTGCGGCAGGCGGCAGAGGCATCCATAACCGCCGTCAATTGCGGAACGCCTACCCCGGCGACCATACGGGTGGTGCAAATCGACCCCGGGCCAATGCCGATCTTGACGGCATCTGCCCCGGCCTTGATGAGCGCTTCCGCCCCTTCCCCCGTGGCGATATTGCCAGCGATGATCTGAACATCATTTGACATGGCACGAACCGCGCCAACCGCCGACAAGACGCCTTCGGAATGGCCATGGGCGGTATCCACCACCAGCACATCAACCCCGCAGGCCATCAAGGCTTCGGCGCGTTCAAGCCCGTCGGGACCAGCGCCAATCGCCGCCCCCACCAGCAACCGGCCGGAGCTGTCCTTGGCGGCATCAGGGTAGGTCTGGGCCTTTTCCATATCCTTGACCGTCACCAGCCCGATGCAGCGATGGGCATCATCCACAATCACCAGTTTTTCGATACGGTGGGCATGCAGCAGCTTGCGCGCCTCATCATGGGTGATGTTTTCCGACGCGGTGACGACATCACGGGTCATCAAGGTGCGGACGCTTTCGAGGGGGTCTTCAGCAAAACGCACATCACGGTTGGTCAGAATCCCCACCAGCTTTTCACTGCCCGGTTCGACCACGGGGATCCCGCTGATGCCCTGATCACGCATCAAGGCCAGCGCATCACCAAGGGTTTTATCCGCCTCGATCGTCAGGGGGTTGACCACCATCCCCGCTTCAAAGCGTTTGACCGCCGCCACCTCTTTGGCGTGGCTGTCGATATCCATGTTTTTGTGGATAATGCCCATCCCCCCCAACTGCGCCATGGTGATGGCAAGATGGCTTTCCGTGATCGTGTCCATGGCGGCGGACAGGAGCGGCATGTTGAGATTAAGGGATCGCGTCAGGCGGGTGGAAACATCAGCTTCCGACGGCAAAATTTCAGAGGCCGCGGGTTTCAGAAGGACGTCGTCGAAGGTATAAGCATCGGTGATGGGCATATCGGCTCCATTTATATGATGCGACCAGAATATATCGAAAAACCCCTCAAAAAGAAAGGCTGAACTTCGGGATTTTCCATAAATATTGAGGGGAATTTACCGCATGCCACCAGCATTTGTGTCATCATCGGAAATATTGGTGCCGCGATAGCCGCTGGCCAGAACATAGCTTTCCACCGACTCCTGCCTGCTGGCGGCGGGCTTGACGTGTTTGACGATGGCGAAATCCCGCCGCATCAAATCAAGCGCGTCCTTTTCCGCCCCGCCGCGGAAACATTTTGCCAGAAACACCCCGCCAGGGTTAAGCACTCGGCAGGCCATGTCGAGCGCGATGTCCAGCAAAGCCGTGGTGCGCAGATGGTCCGTCGCGCGGTGGCCCGTTGTATCCGCCGCCATATCCGACAGCACGACATCCGCCTTGCCGCCCAACAGGCGGATCAGCTCACGCATCATGGCGTCATCATTGATATCGCCTTTCAGGATATCGGCCCCCGGCACCGGGTCCGTGTCGAGCAGGTCAATCCCCACCAACCGGCCATGGCCTTGCGTCAAGCCGATCTTCTGACTGGCGTATTGCAGCCATCCGCCGGGAGCGCAACCGAGATCAAGCACCGCGTCATGAGGCTTGATGATCTTGTTTTTCTGGTCCATCTGCTCGAGCTTCAGGGCGGCGCGGGAGCGAAACCCCCTGGCCTTGGCTTCTGCCACAAACGGGTCATTGAGCTGACGCTGGATCCAGCGACGTGAGGATTCCGTTCGACCGCGGGATTTTTTCGGGGTAATCGTCACCCCGGCATCGCCGCGATAACTGCGCCCGCTGGAGCCTTTTTTGGGAGTGGTCATGTTACGCCTCACCGGTCAGTAGCGTGAAAAAGCATGTCCGTTCACCGGTATGGCAAGCGGCGCCGGTTTGCTCGACCTGAAGCAGGATGGTGTCACCATCGCAATCGATGCGGGCGGAAACAAGTTTCTGCACATGCCCCGACGTCAGGCCCTTTTCCCACAGCTCTTGCCGTGAACGGGAGTAATAGGTCACCCGCCCTGTCGACAGCGTCAGGGCAAGGCTTTCGGCATTCATCCAGGCCATCATCAACACATCACCGGTGGCGACGCATTGCGCAATGGCAGGGACCAGCCCGTCAGCATTGTAGTTGACGTTCTCCAGCATCATTCCGCCGCCTGAGGGTTACGTTTCAGCACACGCAGAACCAGCCGCTTCAGCCCCTTGCCGGCATTGCCGGCATCAATCCCCAACGCCAGGGTCGACGGCACCACAAACAGCACCAGCAGGGTGGTGATCGCCAGCCCGAAGACAATCGTCGTGGCCATGGGGATCAGGAACTGCGCTTGCAGTGAGGTTTCAAACATCAAGGTCGACAGGCCGCATATCGTGGTGAAGGAGGTCAGGATCACCGGCCGCAAGCGATCGACAGTCCCCGACAGGATCGCCTCCATCCAGTCGCCATCCGATTCCTCCAGCCGTCGTTCAATGGTCGACACCAGAATGATCGAGTTATTCACCACAATCCCCGCCAGGGCGATCAGCGCGAACATCGACAGGATGGTCATCGTCAGCCCCATGACGTAATGCCCCAGCACCGCGCCGATCAGCGCAAACGGGATCATGATCATCACGGCGAGGGGCTGAACCCATGACGAGAACACCCAGGCCAGAATGATATAAATGCAGACCAGCGCCATCAACGCACCGGTGCTCATATCCGCAAAGGCTTCGGCGCGTTCAGTGTCACGGCCGTCGAACCGGTAGCGCAGGTTATATTTCGAGGCAATATCGCCAAGTCCGCCAGCGACAATCTTCTCAAGCGCTTCGGGGGTGGTGATCACGGAACTGTCGAGGTCAGCTGTCACCGACACTTCCCTGAACCCGTCCTGGCGGCGCACCACCGAAAAGCCGAGGCGGTTTTCAACCGTCGCGATATCCGCCAACTGAACGTATTGCCCGTTTGGCGCGATCACCCGCAGATCACCGATAGTGGCGTTCGGGGGTTCGTCTTCAGGCAGGCCAAGGCGCACCGTCACCTCTTCGTCCCCTCTCGGGAAACGCTTGACCACCGCGCCATCAAGCGAGCCGCGCAACTGCTGCCCCACCGACGATACGGAAAAGCCCAGCGCTTTGCCGAGTGGCGTCAAGCGGATGATCCGCTCTTCCGCGCCATAGGACAGGTTTTCACTCACGGCATTTGCACTTGGCACGGTTTTGATGATGGCCATGACTTCACCGGCGGCGGCTTTCAGCACCTCGAGGTCATCCCCCATCAGGCGGACATCAACATCACGTCCCGGCGGGCCACCTGCTGGCGCGCGAATGGTCAGACGGTCAAGCCCGGGCAGGGGCTGAACTTCAGCTTTCCAGGCGTTGACAAAATCCTTCATCCGCACCGAACGTTTATCGGCGGTAAGCAGCTCGACCTGAATGCCCGCAAGGTTATCCGACGCCCCGCGGCCGGAACCGCCTTCATCCCCGCGCAAGGTGGCGCCAAGGGTGGCGAGGGACATCTGGACAAGCCCGCCTTCGCCATTGGTCAGTCGGGCTTCCGTTGCGTCGAGGGCGCGCTCAAGTTCCACCAGCATGTTTTCGGTCTGGCTTCGCGGGGTGCC
Source organism: Alphaproteobacteria bacterium (assembly GCA_021296375.1). Classification (GTDB taxonomy): domain Bacteria; phylum Pseudomonadota; class Alphaproteobacteria; order Puniceispirillales; family UBA1172; genus JAGWAQ01. The sequence continues at coordinate 21,301 of JAGWAQ010000003.1, read as the reverse complement.
CGGCGCCATGACAACATTGCCGAAAGCGATATCCGCTTCAGGCGAGGAGAAGAAGACGAAATTCACCCGTCCCCCTGCCATCATGCCGATCGACAGGATCAGCATCCCGAACGCAAGCGCCAGGGTCGCCATTCGCCAACGAATGGCGAGCGCCACAAAGCGGCGGAACGGGCCATCCTTGAAGGCATTGAATTTGGCATCAAACCAGACCCGGAACCGCGATGGCTTGGCGTCATCCTTGCCGCCGAAATGGGCAAGGTGCGCGGGCAAGATAAAGAACACCTCAAGCAAGCTGGCGATCAGCACCGCCACCACCACCATCGGGATAGCGGAGATGATTTCGCCAATAATCCCCTTGACGGTAAACAGCGGCAGGAAGGCCGCCACCGTTGTCAGCATGGCGGAGACCACCGGCGGCCCCATGCGGGTTGCCGCAATCCCCGCCGCTTCCGCCAGAGGAATTTTGCGTTTATGACGCAGGTATTCCGTATGCTCACCAATCACGATGGCGTCATCCACCACGATCCCCAGCGCCATGATCAACCCGAACAGGGAGATCATGTTAATCGTTTGCCCCATGGCCAGCATGACCCCGAATGTCGCCAGAAACGCCACGGGAATCCCCGTCGCCACCCAGAAGGCAACACGGCCCGACAGGAAGATGAACAGCACCGCCACCACCAGCACCAGCCCCCCGAGGCCGTTTTTCACCAGCAGGGAAATACGTTCCTGAATCAGGTTGGCGCGGATATCATATTGCTCAATGATGAGGCTTTCGGGCGCGGTTTTCCTGAAATTGGTCAACCAGTCCTGAATGGTCGCGTTGATATCCAGGGAGTCACTGGATTTGCCACGGCGGAATTCCAGCTCAACCGCATTGATGCCCTTGCGTGTCAGGGAAACGTAACTGCTTTCATCGGTCTGCTCGGTGATGGTCGCGATGTCCTTCAGCAGCACCCGAGAGCCATCAGGCCGGCTGATGATTTCGACATTTTCGTATTCCGCCGCGGTCTTCAGCAAACCGAGGGAACGGACCCGCAAGGCCCCATCGGCCAGACGCCCTGCCGGCACATCAAGCGAGGTGCGGCTGATGGCGGCGGAAATATCCGTCAGGGACATCCCGAGCCGCGCAAGTTCGGTTTCACTGACCTCAATCCTGATGGTTTCCGACGGCAAGCCGCTGATATCCACCTTATCGACACCAAGCCGCTGGAGGTCTTCCTTGACGCCCTTGGAGATGACGCGCAAGGCATCAACACTAAACGGGCCTGACAGCACGAGGGTGGAAATACGGTCATAAAACTCGGCTTTGATGACGCGCGGTTGTTCGGCTTCTTCGGGGAAATCGATCTGGTCAACCGCGGTTTCCACATCCGCCAGCGCTTGCTTCATGTCAGTGCCGAATTTGAATTCAACCTGAATACTTGCGCTGCCTTCGTAACTGTTGGAGATGACCTTTTTGACATTGGAAATGGTCCGCAACTCCGGTTCCAGCGGCTGGACGATATTGGCATCAACATCTTCCGCGGTGGCGCCCGACCAGGTGACATTAACCGCCACCACCTCGACATCAAAACTCGGGAAGAATTGGCGGTTCAGCCGGTCAAGGGAAATGAACCCGATGACCAGCATCAGGATCATCAGCAAATTTGCCGCGGTGTTGTGGCGAATAAAAAATTGCAGAAAGGGAGAGGATTTCATCAGCCCTGCACCCCTGTTTCTTCTGTGGTAACGACCTCAACCAGGGTCCCTTCCCCAAGCCCCGGCAAGCGGGTGATGATAATCTCCTCACCATCAGCCAGATCCCCGCGCAGGTAAACCACGCCATCAAGCTTCTGCACAACGTCAACCTTGCGGCGATCGGCGCGGTTATCGACCACCGCGTAGACGGTTTCATGGTCAAACAAGGCGCTTTCCGGCAGGATGATGATGTTATCCAGCTTGAGCGACGGATATTTAATCTCAACAAAAGCACCGGCAGGGATTTCCGACAACACCCGCTGTTCGTCATGGGGAAGCGCGGCGTAGAGACGCCCGCCGCCCTCGCTGGCGTCAACATTACCTTCGGCGCGTTCGATCGTCGCCATAACGGTATTGACATCACGCCCTCCGGCTTTCCAGGTGACGGCGACGTCGCGGCCAATCAAATCACCGCTGGTGGCGTAGATTTCCGCGGGCACCACAAAGGACACTTCAAGGCTGGTCAAATCCGTAATCACCCCGAGGGTATTTGCGCTCGACAGCACCCGGCCTTCGCCAATAACAACATCCGACAAGACGCCATCAAAAGGCGCGGTGAGCTTGGCGTCACGCAGGTTGCGCGACGACCGCTTCAAATTCGTTTCAAGTTGCTTCAGGCGGGCCAAAGCCTGCTGATGCGCGTTCTTGGCCACCGACAGGGACAACCGCGCTTCATCAAGCTGTTTTTCAGACGCCACGGCAGCCGCCGCCATTTCATTAACGCGCTCATACTGCTTGAGCCGCAAGTCAAGCTGGGTCGACAGCTCCTCAAGGTTGACCTGCTCGGCGTCCATCTGGGTGATGATGTCTTCGCGCGCCAGTTGCAGCAATTCGGTATCAAGTTCCGCCAGAACCGTGCCCTTTTTCACCACCATGCCGTTTTTCATATCGGCGCTGACCTGCGCAACCTCGCCGCCAACAGCAAAACGCAGATCCGCGGAACGTGCCGCTTCGACCGTGCCGAACGCGCGATGGTCAGGCTGTGCTGAAACGACCTTGACGATTGCCGCTGAAATTTTCCGCGCTTCTTCAAGCCGGGGGCGTGACTGGACTTCCGGCTTGGTCGCCACAAGCAGATTAAAACCCGCAAAACCCAGCATCAAAATAACCACCGCCACGAGCGGACGTATCAAGGCCTTAACAGAAAATCGGCGGGGGGTGGAGGTCATGTTCAATTTCCTTGTCTTCAGGCCCTTGTCTTTATGCCTTGTCTTCAGGCCCATGTCTTTATGCCTTGTCTTCAGGGGCATGTTCAGGATGGAGATCGGGGCTTGTCCTTCGCCGCAGCGCGACTGATGATAACGAGCGAAAACCACGTTCTTTCGAATATCGGTCTCATACCATAAACATAGTCACAAGGGAACACTGTTCAATGGCCCGCGGCTTTTCCGCGGCGAAAAAAAATGAAAAAAAACAATGCAACTAAAGCTATCCAAGATCGACAAATGCTCTATGCTGATGCACGCGATCCCGTCGGCTGATGTTTTCAAAATGACGCCAGACAGCCCGATGGATCAACCAGTCCAATAACCCGGGATGATTAATGCTGTTTTCGCGCCACCGCCACTATTCTGGACGCTCATTATCGCCCCGTGAGTCTGGGCCGGGTGAGTTCAGGCTGGACAGCACCTGGATGTCGCATTACCTGTCCACGATTGCACTGTCGATCCCCCTGATCATCGGGCAAGTCGCCATGATCGGGGTCTGGACGGCGGATATTGTCATGATGGGGAGCATCAGCGCGGATGCCCTGGCGGCGGGCACCCAAGCCAGCCGTCTTTACCAGCCGCTTTACTTCATCGCCATTGGCCTCCCCCTTGCGCGCAGCCCCCTCCCCTCCCCCCCGCGCGGGGCAGGTTCACGCCGACAGGCCCGGCGGGTGATGAGGCAAGGGGTATGGCTGGCGGTGATCTATGCGCTCGTCACCATCATCCCCATGTGGCACGGCGAGAGCTTGCTGCTGCTGCTGGGGCAAGATGCCGAGCTGTCGCGCAACGCTGATTTGTTCCTAAAAATGCTCGCCCCGGGGATGATCCCCACCTATATCTATTTCGTCCTCCGGCATTATGTTTCCGCCCATAAGCGCCCCCTGCCTCCCGTTATCATCAATCTCTTCGGGGTGGTGGTAAACATCCTCTTGAACGGTATTTTTATCGAAGGCAAATTTGGCATGCCTGCCCTGGGGTTTGCGGGGATCGGGCTGGCAACATCCCTGACCTTTACCCTGATGGCGATCACCCTTGCCCTTTACATCCACACCCAAAAGCCGTTCCGCTTCACCCGTCCCTTTGCCCGTATCTTCCGGTTTGACACGGTGGTGATGCGGCGGCTGTTCATGGTGGGGTTCCCCATCGGGGTAACGCTTCTGGCCGAAACCGGAATGTTCATTGTCGCCGGTCTCTACATCGGGCTTTATGGCAAGGTCGCCGTCGCGGCATCCGGCATTGCCAATCAAATCGCCGCTGTTGCCTATATGGTGCCGCTGGCGATTTCCCAGGCCTCGACCATCCGTGTCGGTCATGAGGCCGGGGCGCAACAACCTCAAGGGGCGGTCCGTGCGGCGATCGCCGCCTCGGTCTTGACGCTGGTGATCACCGCGCTCCTGACCCTTGTTCTGTTGATCTGGACAAAACCGTTCATCACCGCATTTCTGAACACCAGTGACGCGCTCTATGATGACGTCATGGCGATTGCCGTGCCGATGGTCACTATTGTCGCCATTTTCCAGATCGTCGACGGGTTGCAATCGGTGTTCACCTCAATCCTGCGCGGCATCAACGACACGAAATGGCCAGCGGTGATCTCGATCTTCAGCTACTGGTGCGTTGGGGTATTGAGCGGAATTGTGCTGGCGGGGCAATTTGGCTGGGGGCCGGTGGGGGTCTTCTGGGGGCTGTGTTTTGGCCTGACCGCGGGCAGTGGATTGCTGTTCATCCGGTGCTGGATGACCGCAAGAAAAATCAGAGCCGCGGGGCGGATTGTGTTAGCCTGATCCCATGGTCAGCGCACGTATTACAAGTTCTGATATTTTTCCGGCCGACACTGCCAACGGCATCACCACCGATGATGCGGCCATCCTCGCGCAGGCGGCGGAAATCTCCCCTCACCTGTCGTGGTTGTTCCGCCAGCATGGCGAAGACCTTGCGGTGATCCGTAACGGCGGCAGTGAGGATATTCTTCGTGCCGCAAAAGCCCAGCTCAATACCGCCATCACCGCGGCGGAGGATGACGCCGGATTAATGGCGGCGATCCGCCAGTACCGCAGCCGCATCAATCATCTGGTGGCGGTAACAGACCTGACGGGGGGCGCTGATATCCACCAGCATATGGCGTGGCTGACAATGGCGGCGGAAACCGCACTCCGCACCCTGGCGGATGCCCTGGCGGGGGATGAAACCACCCGCCAGAACTGGTTTATCCTCGCCCTCGGCAAGCTCGGCGCCAAAGAACTCAATTATTCGTCGGACATTGACCTGATCGTCATCACCCTCAATGACCATGATGACTACGACGCGGCGAAAAAATACGTTCGCCTGACGCGCCAGATCACCAGCCTGATGTCGCAACCCACGAAAGACGGGCTGGGGTGGCGGGTCGATTTGCGCCTGCGCCCTGACCCCGGCGCCACCCCTGTTGCCATCCAGCGTGACGCGGCCTTGAGCTATTACGAATCCCTCGCCCGCACCTGGGAACGCGCGGCTTTTATCCGGGCCCGTCCCGTGGCAGGTAATCTGGCGGCGGGGCAAGCTTTTCTGGATGACCTCAAGCCGTTCATCTGGCGGCGTTACCTTGACTACACCGTGCTGGATGACCTGAAGATCATGCTGCGGCGGGAAGCGCGGCCAGATGATTTGCTGGGCTACAACATCAAGAACGGCATTGGCGGCATTCGGTCGATTGAATTTTTCGTTCATGCCCAGCAATTGATCGCCGGCGGGCGCGAGGCGGAATTGCGCGTCACCTCAACCCCCGCCGCGCTCAAGCAACTGGCGCAGAACGACTGGATCTCCCCCGAATTCAGCGAAAGTTTAACCAGCGCCTATGCGCTCTGGCGACGGCTTGAACATCGCCTGCAGATGATCGGTGACGCCCAGACCCACCAGATGCCGAAATCAGAAGAGGCCTTCCGTGCTATTGCCACGCTCTGCGGTCATGATGACCCTGAGCTGTTCCGGCAACACCTGATGACCCTTGGGGATGAGGTGATTACCGCCACCAAAGGCTTGCTTGAGCGCCTGTCGGGCCAGAACCAGCCTGCTGAAGATGACCTGCCCTATATCTCCGAAGACATTGCCGCCAGTCATGAACGGCTCGAAAAACTCGGCTTCACCAACCCCCAGGCCATCACCTCCACCTGCGACGGCTGGCTGGCGGGGCGGATTGCCGCCACGCGTTCACCTCGATCACGGGATTTATTGGCAAAACTTCTGCCGCGCCTGTTGCTGAAATTTGCCGAGCAGGAATCCCCCGACACCGGCTTCGTGGCGTTTGCGCAACTGGTGGAACGCCTGCCCGCGGGGCTGCAGCTATTTGCCCTTATCGACAGCCATGACGACATCGCGGAAATGATTGTGGATATCGTTTCCTCCGCGCCGGTTCTGGCGCAACAAATCAGCCGATACCCGATGCTGGCCGATGCGCTGCTCTATCAATCCTTCTGGCAGGTTGAGGAAAACTGGCCCGAACGTGAAGCGGAACTGACCCGCCTGCTGGATGAGTTGCCGTTTTATGAAGACCAGCTGAGCGCGCTGCGCCGTCAATGCCGGGAATGGCAATTCCGCACCTCCGCCCAATTGCTGCGAGGGGGGATTGATGGCGCTCGTGCCGGGCTTCAGTACACGGCTATTGCCGATGTCATCATCAGATGCGCCTTGCCGGTTGTGACGCGTGAGATGACACGGCGATTTGGCCAGATCACCGGCGGCGGGATCGCCATCTATGCCCTCGGCCGATGCGGCGCCCAAGAGATGACCTTGACGTCAGACCTCGATCTTGTGTTTATTTTTGACATTCCCCCCGACAGTCAATCGGAAGGCGGGGCGCGCAGTTTGATGGGGTCGCAATATTACTCCCGCTTCGGGCAGGAGCTGATTAACGCGCTGTCCAGCCCTACCGCCGAAGGCAAATGCTTTGAGGTCGATATGCGGCTTCGCCCCTCGGGCAACAAGGGGCCGGTGGCCATCCATATCGACGGGTTTGAGCATTACCAGCGCAACGACGCCTGGACCTGGGAGCATATGGCCTTGATCAAAAGCCGGTTCATTGGCGGGGTCAACCCCGATGCCATCACCACCCGCATGGAGGCGCTGGTGCCAGCGGTTGTCAAATCGCTACGGGACACCGCCACCCTGATCGACGATGTGGCGGCGATGCAATCCCGACTGAAAGCCGCCGCCCCGGCCATGTCAGCGCGTGATCTGCGGGGGCGAGACGGCGGCATCATGGATATCGATTTCCTCACCCAGATGATGCAGATGTCCCCCGATGCGCAGGACCTTCCGATCACCCGCCGGGCCCTGGATGCGGTGCCGCTTTTGCGCAATCATGGTGCCTTGACGGATGATGAGGCGGAAACCCTCACCAGCGCCATCATCACCTACACGGAATTGATCCAGTGGATGCGCTTGACAGGGGTTCGGACCCAGGCCGTTGAAACACCTGAAATTCCGCTTCCACCAAGCGTTCAACGACGGTTTGGCAAAACCAGTTTTCAGCAACTGGATGACGAGCTTGACCAAGTGGCTGACCCCATTTCGGCCATTGTGAAAAAATATGTTTGCAAAGATTCAAAAAAGGCGTAGAGAGCAAGAATACGCCGCTGACAACAGGACGTATCCCTCGCAACTTTTTGTTTGAATAGGACCACACCATGCGATCAGCTCTGCTGTCATCCTGGACGCTGTTTTTTGGTATTTTCCTGTTCATGGCGGGGAACGGCCTTCAGGGCGCTTTGCTCGGCAACCGTGCCGAAGCCCTGGCCTTTGGTGACATTATCACCGGCATCATCATGTCGGGGTATTTTGTCGGCTTTATGGTGGGGTCATTCCTTGTTCCCAAAATGGTGTCTCGGGTTGGCCATGTTCGTGTTTTTGGCGCGCTGGCGGGGCTGGCGTCATCCTCTATCCTGATACACGGGATTTTTGAATACGCGTTCATCTGGGGGATGATGCGGGTGGTCACCGGTTTTGCCTATTCCGGCATGTATATCGTCGCCGAAAGCTGGATCAACGACAAGGCCAGCAATGACACCCGCGGCAGCCTGCTGTCGGTCTATATGATCGTCAACATGCTGGGGATGATCATCGGGCTGATGCTGCTGTCGACGGGCGACCCGTCCTCCACTGATCTGTTCATCATGGTATCGGTGCTGGTGTCAATAGCCGTGATCCCTATTCTCATGACCGCCGCGAAAGTGCCTGACATCCAGGACCCTGAACCGGTTTCGCTTTACCGCGCCTTCCGCACCTCCCCCCTGGCGGTGACAGGGATGGCGATGCATGGCATCACGTCATCGGTATTGTTTGGCATGGGGGCGGTTTACGCCACCAAGCTGGGCTATGATTTGATGGAAATCTCGTTCTTCATGTCGGCATTGATGCTGGGGGCCATGGTGCTGCAATACCCTCTTGGTAAACTGTCGGATATCATTGACCGCCGAACCATTATCCTGATCGTTCAGGTGCTGGCGGTGGTGACGGCAATGCTGGCGTATTTTGCCGAGAGCATGTCGTTTTATTTCATCCTGGCAGCGGGGATACTTTATGGCGGCACCCATACGCCGCTATACTCACTCAATATTGCCCACGCCAATGACTACCTGAACCCGAACCAGATTGGCGCGACCTCATCCAAACTGGTGATGATCAACGGTTTTGGGGCGATCTTTGGCCCGCCGATTGTCGGCTATGTGATGAATATTTTTGGCCCGTCGGGGTTTTACCCCACCATGGCGGCGATGCATCTGATGATGACGGCGATTGTCGTCTATCGTATGTTCGCCCGTGAATCCATGCCTAATCAGGCGCAGGCGCCATTTGTGGCGGTGCCGTCGCGATCAACGGCGATGGTCACCACCATCCACCCCGAAGCGGAATGGACAGAAACCGAAGACGAGGTTCAGGACCCTCCCGCGGCCTGACCAATTTTCAATTGGCCCAAAATTTTTTCACCAATTTCCAATTGGTTTGGGTTGCTTGACCAATTTCCAATTGGCCTAGATTAGTGGATGGTGTATTCATCAAGAACGCATATCGCAACAGGGCAGAACCATGAACGAAGATCGCATCACTATTATCGCTGAAAGTTTTGAAGCCGCCGCGCTGGAATTCCACCGCCGCAACCTGTCGGCTGAAGGGTATCGCATGGCGGGCCCCATCGCCATGTCACGGTTTGAAATGCTGAATGGTCCTGAACGCCAGGATCTGTTTGACGGCAAGCCGATGTTTGCCGTGACCTTCGTTAAGGAAAGCTGATCACAGCAACCCGAGGTCGCGCAATTCTTCCGCCATTTCCGACGGCATGGTGTCCTCGGGGCTGTCGCCTGACGGCAGGTCCGGCGGCGCATCCGCCACCTCAAGATATCGCCATCCCTGAAACGGCCGATGGCGTTTTTCAAGCACCGGGATCAACCCCGGGCGCATGACAATGCCGCAAGACGTGCCGCCATCCTCACGCTCAACCTCGATAAACTCCTCGATCAACTGACGGGCGCACATCTTGCCTTTAATGACCCAGTATATGCTTCCGCCGGGCAGGATTTCTTCCGCCCGCCTCGGGAACGACCGCGTCACATGAACGATGCGCTTGCGTCTTGCCAGAAGCTCTTCATGCCATTGCCGCAGACTGTCGATACTGGTGGAGCCAACGGAAAGCTTTTTCAAATGCAGCATAGGTCAACCCTTACAGCAGGAAGAGGGCCGCAAGCCCCAGAAACGTGAGAAAACCGATCACATCCGTGATGGTGGTGATAAAGACGGATGACGCCACCGCCGGGTCCACCCCGAGCCGCGATAGCGTCAGGGGAATGGCCGTGCCCGATACCCCCGCGACAATAAGATTGGCCATCATGGCAAAGCCCATGACCAGGGCAACCGACAAATCCCCGAACCAGGCAAAGGCGATGACGCCCGCTGTAATGGCGAAAATCGTTCCGTTAATGACGCCGACGCTGAATTCACGCCAGATGAACCCCGCCATGGTCGAGCGCGACAATTGCCGCAAGGCCAGCGCCCGCACCGCCACCGTCACCGTCTGGGTGCCGGCATTCCCCCCCATGGAGGCGACGATCGGCATCAGCACCGCGAGGGCGACAATGCGCTGGATGGCGTCTTCAAAAAAGCTGATCACCACCGACGCGGCTATCGCCGTCAGCAAATTGACCCCAAGCCATGAAAACCGCGCCTGCAGGGTTTCGATCAAGGTCGACCGGATCGACACGTCACTGACCCCCGCAAGACCCATCAGGTCTTCTTCCGCCTCTTCGTCGATCACCTCGACGACATCATCAACGGTGATCATCCCCACCAGCCGGTTCTGGTCATCCACCACCGACGCCGAGACAAGGGCATAACGCCGGAACAGCACCGCCACTTCTTCCTGATCCATCGACACCGGGATTTGATGAGGCGTGTTTTCCATCATCTCCGACATACGGACCGGACGTTGCGCCGACAAAAGCCGCGACAGGCGCACCTGCCCCAGCACCCGCCGCGCCGGATCAATCACCACAATGGCATAAAAATCTTCCGGCAGATTATCTTCAGAGCGCATGAAATCAATGGTCTGCCCCACCGTCCAGTGCGAGGGCGCCACCACCACTTCACGCTGCATCAATCGGCCGGCGGAATCTTCAGGATAGGACAAGCCTTCTTCAACAATCAGGCGTTCGGCCGCCGGCATGGCCGCCAGAATACTGTCGCGTTCCTCTTCATCAAATTCTTCGAGAATATCGATCGCGTCATCGCTATCAAGTTCCGGCAACGCCTTGGCGACGCCTTCCGCCCCGATGATGCCGAGCGCATCTTCAAGCAAATCATCATCAAAATACGTCAGGGTTTCAGGGTCCAGCACCGGCCCCATCATGGCAAACAGCAGCTTGCGCTGGGGGCCATTGAGGCGTTCCACCAGATCCGCCTGATCCGCCGGGTGGAGCGGCGACACCAAGGCCCGCACCCGCCGGGCATCGCCATCAGCAAGGGCGATGATCACCGCCGCCTCGACTTTTGGGGTCATGCCATAAAGGCTCGACAACTGGTCAAGATGATCACGGGAGGGTTTGTTCTGTTGATCCATCACATTGTCCTCCTTTCATGATGCAGCTTTAGGGGTGATCGGCGTCGGGGCAATACACTTCCCGCAAGGTTAAATACTTGCGCTTCTTCTAGCAAATTCCGCCGCCGTGACCAAGGCTTTCTCGCTGATGGCCGTGCGCCTGATGGCTCTGGCCTAGACCTCAAGGTCAAACAGCCCGAGTTTTCGGGTGTAAGGGTCAAACCGCACGTTATGCCCCAATGGCGGTTGCGAGCGTTGCGCGCAATCCATCCGCTCACAGACATGACAGCCGATGCCGACAGGCACCGGTTTCGTCGCTTTGCCCAGATCAAGGTGATCGGCATGGACGATATCCCTCGCATGGGCAACATCACAGCCAAGGGCAACGGCAAATTCAGGTTCAGGCTGGCCCGGCGGCGTCCACAGGGGGGACACGGTGCGCGCCATGGTAAACACCTGCTGGCCCTCTTCAAGCTCCGCCACTTGCGTCACGATCTTGGACGGCACTCGAAAGGCATGATGCACCACCCAGCGGGCGCAAGTGCCGCCATGATTGGCAAATTGCATTTTCCCCGCCGACAGGCGCTTTGACACATTGCCCGCCGGATCAACGCGGATGAAGAAAAACGAAATGCCGCGATCACCCTGACGATTAAGCGTCGTCAACCGGTGGCAGACTTGCTCGAAACTCACCCCGAAGCGCCGCCCCAGCAGATCAATATCATAACGCAGGGCGCGCGCCGCTTCCGCAAAACTCGAATAGGGCATCATCACCGCCGCCGCGAAATACCCCGCCAAGGTGTTGCGCAACAGGCTTGCCATCGCCGGTTTATCGGCTTTCGTGATCATCGCGCTGATGACATCATCCTGGGTGGAAAACGCCGCCTGCAAGAGCAGCTGGAAAATCCGTTGCGGGCGACGCAGGGCCTCCGACAACAATATCCGCCCGCGGTGGGGGTCATAGCGGCGCAGGCTATGGCCCATGGTTTCCGCAGGCACGATCTGCACCACCAAGTTCAATTCCCGCTTGAACCAGGCGCAAATGTCAGAATACAGCGTGTCACGACGCAGCCCCGCTTCGGCAATGAAACGTTCCGCCGCCTCTTCAAGCTCGCCAAAATAATTGCCGTGGTGCTGAAGATAAAGCCGAATATCCTCAACCAGCGAGGCGGAATGCAAGCTCTGGCGTTCACCGCCGGACACCGCCGCCGTCTGGATATTGGATTTAAGGTCAAGAAAGCTGCTGTAAAATTGCAGAAGCGTCGCCGCGATATTCGGCTGGCTCGACACGAAATCCCGCAATTCCCGCTTTGAGACCGTATGGCCGGAAATCGCGCTATCGGCGAACATTTCCGTCAAATCGGCGATCAGACGGGTGCTGTCATCGGCGGCAAAATCTTTCAGGTCAATGTCAAAGCTCTGGCCAAGCTTGAACAGGAGCGGCACCGTCACGGGGCGCTGATTATGCTCGATCAGGTTCAAATAACTGGCGCTGATGCCGATGGTGGCCGCCATATCCGACTGCGTTAACCCCAGGTCTTTCCGCAGCCGCCGCACCTTGTGGCCAACCATAGGCTTTTCACCAAGTTCGAGCATGTCAGCACTCCTCCCGGGACCAAACCCGCAACCATCATGGCGGGATTGATCATGTCTTCAGGCCATGTCTTGGCGCCGTGTCATCAGGTCATGTCCTGGCGCCGTGTAATCTTGTAAACCAAAGTTTATTACAAAACTTACATTTTGCAAATGTAAAATATTTACAATTTTCATTATTTCACAGTTTTCAATGCGGCGGCGGAATTTATTTGGTACACCATCGTCAACGCATAAAAGAATTGCCGTCAGGGGGTTGGGGGACCATCCTGACGGTAATGAAGCCCGGCTCTCGCCGGGCTTCTTTTTTTGCCCGAAACGAATGTCAAAAAACCAATGCCCGGAAAACCATGGACAGAAAAATTTTTCCATAAAAACCATTGCCGGAAACTTTTGCAGGAAAACTTTTTTGTGGAAAACTTTTGCCGGAAAACGCCTTTCGCTCTTGTCGGCCAGCCGCGAATCACATCACTTATAGGCTAATTATTGTCCTGATTTTGAGTGAAAAAATGAAAGCTGCAGTCTGCCGTGAATTTGGCGCCCCTCTTTCTCTTGAAGATGTAACGATCGCCGCCCCTGAAGGCCAGGCCATGAAGGTCAAGATCAACGCTTGCGCGATCTGCCATAGTGACATCACCTATATGCGTGGCGGTTGGGGCGGCACTCCGCCTCTGCTGTTCGGGCATGAAGCGGCGGGCACTGTGGTGGAAACCGGTGATGGTGTCACCAGCTTTGCCGCCGGTGATCGCGTTGTGGTTACCCTGATGCGGTCATGCGGCACCTGCCCTTCCTGCGGTGATGAGCTGGAGGCGATTTGCGCCACGCCGCCCGCCATCAACGAAAAAATTATCACCGACAGCGCTGATGCCCCTGTTATCACGGCCATGAATACCGGCGCCTTTGCCGAAGAAGTGCTGGTCCATGAACGCCAGTGCATCGCCATCCCTGATGAGCTGGGCTTTGATGAAGCTTCCCTGCTTGGCTGCGGTGTCATCACCGGTTTCGGGGCGGTGACGCGTGTCGGCAAGGTGCAGGCGGGGGAGACCGTCGCCGTCATCGGCACCGGCGGGATTGGCATTAACGCCATTCAGGCGGCGCGCATTGCCGGTGCTTCAACCCTCGTGGCGATTGACACAGCGGCGGATAAAGACGCCCTCGCCCGCAAACTGGGGGCGACTGATTTCATCAACCCGGCGGCCGAAAATGCCCAGGAACGCATCATGGCGATCACCAATGGCACGGGGCTTGATGCGGTGTTCGTCGGGGTCGGGTCATCGAAAGCCATTGAAAGCGCGATCCCCATGGTTCGTGCCGGTGGCCGCATCATCATCATGGGCATGCCCGCCAGCGATGACCTCGCCTCCATTGATGCGTCCGATCTTTCCGGTTCTGCCAAAACCGTTATCGGCACGAAAATGGGATCAGCGATGATCCGTGAAGATATCCCGAAACTGATCGCGCTTTACCAGCAGGGTGAAATTGCCCTTGATGAATTGATCAGCCACAGGTTTACTTTTGATCAGATCAACGCGGCGATCGACATGGCCGCTTCACCGGCATCATCACGCGTGGTGATCACTTTTTAAGCGCCAATGGCCACCACTTGAGGACACCCCCCATGAAGCTTGCATCGATTGAAACCTTTGTTGTTGGCAATCCGCCGCCGAAACAGGGCGGCAATTACTTCCTTTTCGTCAAGCTGACCACAGCTTGCGGGATCATCGGATACGGCGAGATGTACAACGCCTCGTTCGGGGGCCACACCATGGCCAAAATGGCCGAAGATGTGTTTGAACGCGAAATGCTGGATGAAGACCCGTTCCAGATCGAAAAAATGTGGCGACGTGTCTATATGCGGGGGTTCTCGTCGCGCCCTGACATTTCCCTCATGGGGGTGATGAGCGGGCTGGAAATGGCCTGCTGGGATATCATCGGCAAGGCTTGCGACAAACCGGTTCACGCGCTGATCGGCGGCAAGCTGCATGAAACCCTGCGCAGCTACACCTATCTCTATCCTGACGCGGATATGGACGAAACAAGCTTTTACAATGACCCCGATGCCTCGGCGGAAATGGCGGCGCGTTACGTCAAGGAAGGCTTTACCGCCGTCAAGTTCGACCCGGCGGGGGCGTACACCACCCTTGACCCTCACATGCCCAGCCTTGAGGATATTGACCGTTCCGAGAGATTCCTCAAATCCCTGCGTGAGGCAGTGGGCAAGGACGCTGACCTGCTGTTCGGCACCCATGGGCAGTTTTCCATTTCCGGCGCCAAACGCATGGCGCGGATGATGGAAAGCTACGATCCGCTCTGGTTTGAGGAGCCCACCCCGCCGGAACGCCCGGAAATGATGGCGCAGGTCGCCCGTGCCACCAATATCCCCATCGCCACCGGTGAACGCCTGACAACAAAATATGAATTCGCCCGTGTCCTTGAGCAAGGCGCGGCCAATATCATCCAGATGAACCTTGGCCGTGTCGGGGGCATTCTTGAAGCGAAGAAAATCGCCTCCATGGCGGAAAGTTTTTATGCCCATATCGCGCCGCATCTCTATTGCGGGCCGATCGTCGGGGCGGCCAATATTCAGGTTTCGGCGACCTCACCGAACTTCCTCATCCTTGAATCGATCCGCAAATGGGACGGCTTCCACGCCGATATCCTGACGACACCGATCGAATGGGCTGATGGCCATGTCATCGTGCCTGACCGGCCGGGGCTGGGGGTTGAATTGAACGAAGAGCTGGCGCGCGCCAACCCCTGGACGGGGGATGCGCTCCACCTCAACGCGGTTGAGGATATCGACACCCGCCAGCGCTAACCGGCCAATCATTTATCCGGCATAAAAAAAGGGGGGCAAGCCCCCCTTTTCCATTCCTGACCCCGCGCCTAGCCCCGCATGCGGCTGGCGTTGGCGTCAAACAGCGCTTGCGGCTGAAGCTTTGCTTTCAATTGCTCGCCCAACAG
Source organism: Alphaproteobacteria bacterium (assembly GCA_021296375.1). GTDB lineage: Bacteria > Pseudomonadota > Alphaproteobacteria > Puniceispirillales > UBA1172 > JAGWAQ01. The sequence goes on along the minus strand of JAGWAQ010000003.1, from coordinate 5,734 downwards.
CTCGATCTCCCAGCCGTCCATTTCATCGGCGACGTCTTTATTGACATAACCCATGGCCATGGAAACCCCGGCGCCATGGGCATAACCGCCAGATGTCACCCAGCCGACGACCTCACCATGAAGGGAAATCGGTTCATCGCCAATGACATCCGCGTCCCTGGCGTCAACGACAAAACTGCGCAAGCGCATCTTGCCGCCATGGTCCTTTTCCGCAATCGCGGCGGATTTGCCGATAAAATCCGTGTCCTTTTTATAGGCGACAAAACGGCTCAACCCGCATTCGACAGGGCCATAGATCGGGCGGTATTCCCGCGCCCAGGTGCCAAAATTCTTTTCAAGCCGCAGGGCATTGAGCGCCCGCCCCCCAAACAGCTTGATGCCGAACTCTTCCCCCGCCTCAAGCAACAAGTCAAACAGCGCCCGCTGGTATTCCGGCGCCACCCAGATCTCGTACCCCAGATCGCCGGTAAAGCTGACGCGCCCGACAATCGCCGGCACCATGCCGAGGTCCATTTCACGGACATCCATGAACTTAAACGCTTCCGACCCGACATCCTCAAAAGTGACTTTTTCCAGCACCGCCCGGGCGTTCGGCCCGGCAATCGACAGCCCCGTCAGCCCCAGCCCCATGGACTGGACATCAACCGACCCGTCGTCAGGCTGGTGATCGGTGAACCACCGCATGTGATAGGTTTCCGCCGCCCCGGACCCGATGATCAGGAAAACATCATCATCAAGACGGGCGAGCGAGAAATCGCCGATCACCTTGCCGTCATCTTTCAGCATCGGCGCCAGGGTCATCCGCCCCACGTCAGGGATACGGCAGGCCAGCAGCTCATCAAGCCATGCCGCCGCCCCGTCCCCGGAGATCATGTATTTTGCAAAGCTTGAGGTTTCGAGCAGACCGACGCTGTCACGGACAGCTTTGGCTTCCGCCGCGACGTGGTCAAAATCCGTTGACCGCCGCCAGCTGAATTCATCGGCAACACCTTCCGGCGCAAACCAGAGCGCATGTTCAAGCCCCGAAGCCGCGCCAAACTGCGCCCCCGCCGCCTTCAGGCGATCGTAAATCGGGGTGGTCAGCAATGGCCGTGCCGCCGGCAGCTCTTCGTTAGGGTAGCGGATCGAAAAGCGGCGGGAGTAATTTTCCCGAACCTTGGCGTTGGTGTAGCCCATGGTGGCGTAATCACCGAAGCGGCTGATGTCCATCGCCCAGACGTCAAACTGCGGGTCACCCAGGACCATCCAGTTGGCCAGCGCCAGCCCCACCCCGCCGCCTTGCGAGAACCCCGCCATAACCCCGCAAGCTGACCAGAAATTGGTCATGCCCTGAACCGGCCCGATCAAGGGGTTGCCGTCAGGGGCAAAGGTGAACGGCCCGTTGATGATCTGGCGAATCCCGGCATTCTGGAACGCCGGGAAATGCTCAAATCCCACCTCAAGCGAAGGCGCGATGCGGTCGATATCCGGCTCCAGCAGCTCATGGCCAAAATTCCACGGCGTGTCGCGCTCCGACCACGGCACGCAGGCTTTTTCATAAGTGCCCATCAGCATCCCGCCGCGTTCCTGCCGCAGGTAAATCTCGCCATCAAAATCAACCGCATGGAGGATTTCCTTGCCGGTGGCGTCGTTGAACGCCTTCACTTCCGGCATGTCTTCCGTCAGCATATACATATGTTCCATGGCGAGGATGGGCAGCTCAAGCCCGACCATACGGCCGACTTCCCGCGCCCACAGCCCGCCACAGTTGACGACATGTTCAGCCTTCACGGTGCCATGATTGGTGATGACATTCCAGGTGCCATCAATGTTCTGGGTCAGGTCTTCAACCTTGGTGTTGATATGGTAGGTGGCGCCGTTCTTGCGCGCCGCCTTGGCGTAAGCATGGGTGACGCCGTAAGGGTCGACATGGCCTTCAATGGGGTCATACATGGCGCCTTCAAACTGCTTCGGGTCGAGCAGTGGCATCAGTTCATGGGCTTCGTCAGGGGTGATCAGTTCAAGCCCGTCCATGCCGAGGTATTTGCCCTTGGCGTGAACACCTTTCAGCCAGTCAAAGCGTTCCCTGGTCGCCGCCAGCATCACCCCGCCGGTGATATGCATGGTGATGTCCTGCCCCGACAGCTCCTCGATCTCTTCATAGAGCTTGATCGTGTATTGCTGGAGCTTGGCGACATTCGGGTCACCGTTAATCGTGTGCATGCCGCCAGCGGCGTGCCAGGTCGAGCCAGAGGTCAAATCAGACCGCTCAAGCAGCATAACATCAGTCCAGCCGAGTTTGGTCAGGTGGTAGAGGACCGACGCCCCCACCACACCGCCACCAATAACAACAACCCGGGCGGTGGATTTCATGGTCTGTGACATATGATCTTTCCTCAAAAATCAGTAGGCGCGCCGCCTTCGGCACGACGACGTTCAACAAATGCGGTCAGTTCTTCATGGCGATCTTCCGCCATCCGCGGAGGCTCAAATTCCGCCAGAATCGATTTCATGATGGCGTTGGCGCGTTCTTCGGTTTTCACCGAGCCGCTTTCCTGCCAGCTTTCAAAATTACGCCAGTCCGACAGGAAAGGCGCGTAAAACGCATCCTTGAAGCGGCGTTGCGTGTGGTCCGCCCCAAAGAAATGGGAACCGGGGCCAACCTCGCGAATAGCGTCAAAGGCAAAGGCATCCTCGCTGACATCAAGCGGCTTGTTCAGGTAGATATTCTGCTGGAGCAATTCGCAATCCATGATCAGCTTTTCAAAGCTTGCGCATAGCCCGCCTTCAAGCCAACCGGCGGCGTGATAGACCATATTGCAATGGCCGGTGGAAATCGCATGGATGGAGGCGGTGCTTTCCCACACCGCCTGGCCATCGGGATAATTGGCGGCATTGGCGTTTGAGCCGCGCCACGGCAATTTGTATTTGCGCGCCAATTGGCCGGAGATTTGCATCGCCCGCACATATTCAGGGGTGCCAAACGCCGGCGCCCCGGATTTCATGTCAACATTTGAGGTAAAGGCGCCATAGACCATCGGCGTGCCTTTCCGCACCGCCTGCATCAACACAAGCGAAGCGAGAAATTCGGCGTTTTGCTGAACCAATGCCCCCATCACCGTGGCGGGCGCCATGGCCCCTGACAAGGTGAAAGGCGTCACCACCACCGCTTGGCCGCGACGGGCGCAACGCATGGCGCCATCCAGCATCGGCCAGTCGTGCTTCAAGGGCGATGATGAATTGATGTTGGTGAACATATGAGGCGTGGCGGAAAATTCGTCTTCGGTTTGCCCCGCCGCGATCCGCACCATTTCCATCGCGTCTTCGATCCGTTCCGGACCAAGCGAATAGGCATGCATGACCTTATCCGTCAGGGTCAGCTTGTCGTAATAGGCGTCAAGGTGGCGGGTGGAGGCGTGCAGATCAACCGGTTCCACAGGGTAACCGCCAACAAAATGAAGGCAATTGAAATACTGGTTCAGCCTGAGCAGATTCTGGTAATCATGACGAGTGCCGACACGGCGCCCGCCATCAAGATCACTGACATTCGGGGCAGAGGCAACCGCGGAATACAGCATGTTCCGCCCGCCTACGGTGATCTGGCGGTCAGGGTTGCGCGGCGTCAGGGTAAATTCAGACGGCGTGGTGGCGAGTGCGGTAAACACCAGCTCACGGTCCATGCGTACATTCTGGGTATCGTCATCAATATCACAGCCGAGATCACGCAAAATTTCAATCGCAGTTTCGTTCAGGAACAAGATCCCGATCTCTTCCAGCACCTTCAGGGACGTGTCGTGAATACGTTCAAGAATTTCTTCGGAAACAGGCTCGACCGGGGCGTCGATATATTGCGGCAGCGACCATGCCATTTGCTCAATGGCGGCTTTTTTATCCGCCCGATCCGCGCTGGTTCGGGACCGGTTGTTCTGGCGGCGACGGGGGCGGGAAGATGACGACATGAAAGGACCTGATTTGCATATGATCCTGATATACTAGGCCCTGCCCGCACCTCTAAACGTCTGAATCGGACATTTTTAGTTTTGATTTCGCCCTCCCCGAACAACCTTTTCATAAGGTGACACTAACCTTTTCTTGAGGATATCTCGTCGAGTGACTATGGTGCGGTGATGCATGTGATTAATGAAAAGGCCCTGTCATGACGTCATCACCACGGCAGATACTTCTTGCTCTTGGCGGCGCGCGATCAGGCAAAAGCGATTATGCCGAAAACGCCGCCCTTGCCATGGCCAATGCAGGCCAGCCCCATGGCGCCCCGCGGCCACTGTATTACCTTGCCACGGGGCAGGCGTTTGACGGTGAGATGGAGCAACGGATTGCCCGTCATCAGGACCGCCGGTCAGCGCAGTTCCAGACAATTGAAGAGCCGCTTCAACTGGCGGAGGTCATCGCCCGCCGCGAAGCTCAGGATGTCATCATGATCGACAGCATCGGCACCTGGATCACCAATCACATGATGGCAGGATCAGCCCTCCCCAGGGTTATTGATGACACGCTTGACGCCTTGCGCCTGGCGAAGGGGTCGGTCGTCCTTGTGTCCGATGAAATCGGCATGGGGATTGTTCCTGACAACGCCATGTCGCGGGAATTCCGAGACCATATCGGGATGATGAACCAGGGTGTCGCCAGCATCGCCAACACTGTCGCCTTTATGGTAGCAGGATTGCCCATGATCATGAAATCTGAAGACCAGTCGTAACACCTTTTCACCCCCCAACACCGCGAGCAATGCCCATGCCCCTTACATTTAATTCAGCCGCTGATTACACCGCCGCTATCGCCGCCATGCCTTCCGCTGACAGCGCGATTGCTGAACAAGCGCGTGAACGTCAAGGCCAGTTGACGAAACCGCCAGGCTCCCTCGGGCGTCTTGAGGAGATCGCGGTCTGGATGGCGTCATGGCAAGGGGCGGTGAAACCTGAACTGAACGCCCCCGCCTGTTTGATTTTTGCCGGCAATCATGGCGTCGCGGCGCTCGGGGTTTCGGCCTTTCCCCAGGAAGTCACTGCCCAGATGGTGGGGAATTTCGCCGCCGGTGGCGCCGCCATCAATCAGCTGACACGTGCCGCTGGCGCCAGCCTTGATGTTATTGCCCTTGATCTGGATAACCCCACCGCGGATTTCACCCAAGGCCCCGCCATGACAGCCGCCGAAACCCTCAAAGCCATGCAGGCCGGGGCGAACGCCATTCCCGCCGACGCTGATCTTCTGCTGGTGGGGGAAATGGGGATCGCCAACACCACCGCCGCCGCCGCGATTGGCCTCGCCTGCCTTGGCGGCAAGGCCGAAGACTGGGTTGGCCCCGGCACCGGCGTTGATGCCGCAGGACTGACCCTGAAAGCTGATGTCATCAATCGCGGCATCGCCGCCAATAAAGACCAGCTGAGCAATGGTTTCGGCATTCTTTCAGCCCTTGGGGGGCGTGAGCTGGCGGCCATCGCCGGCGCCGTGCTGGCGGCCCGTCATCGCCGTATTCCCGTGCTGCTGGACGGGTTTATTTCCACCGCCTCCGCCCTGCCTCTTCTGTTTGATGACAGCGCCGCGCTTGACCATTGCCTGATCAGCCATCGTTCGCAAGAACCGGGCCATCACGTGATGATTGAGAAAACCGGAAAACAGCCTATCATTGACCTTGGCCTGCGGCTTGGTGAAGGCTCCGGTGCCGCCACCGCCCTGCCGATTGTTCGCGCCGCTGTCGCCAGCCACAGCGGCATGGCCACTTTCGCGGAAGCCGGGG
>JAGWAQ010000097.1:6712-12026 GCA_021296375.1 Alphaproteobacteria bacterium | reverse complement strand
TAAAAAATCACATGAAGAATAGCAGGACTCATCGCAGGACTCTTCGCAGGACGGGCACAGCCACAAACCGACCGACCGCGTAAATTTGACCGCTAGCGCCGGGATTGTTTTTAAATGGACGACGCGAAAAATTCCGCTAGACTCTTTTCATTATCAACAATTGGAAGGAGGTGGTCTCATGTCTAGTGATCGTTTTGAATGGGGTTCAATTTTGCGTCAATCTGGAGTGGAGAGCAGCCTCACCATCGCCAGCTGAACGCGGCGAATTGATCCGCATCACATCACGGAAAGGGAGGCTCAGGCCTCCCTTTTTTTGGGGGCCTTTTTTTGGGTCTATTTTTTTTGGGGGGGGTAATAACGCCAGGTCAGGCGGTAATTTGCCCGAACACATCCGCCACAAGGTTTTCGATAAACTCCTGATGGGCGGCGGTGAAAAAGGCCGGCGTGTCGCTATCAAGGTCAAGCACGGCGATCAGGGTGCCCGATGCATCAAAACCCCGCACCACCAGTTCGGATTTCGTTGACGCGGCGCAAGCAATATGGCCCGGGAAAGCGTCGACATCATCCACCCGCAGGGTGGTTTCCCGGCTTGCCGAAGCCCCGCAAACCCCACGGTCAAAGGGTATCTGCAAACAGCCATGGCCACCTTGATACGGCCCGATCTTGAGCATCCCCGGGGCGGTCACGCGGTAAAACCCCACCCAGTCAAAACCGTCAACACCATGAAACAGTTCGGTCGCCATGGTGGCCATCAGCGCAATCGCATCATCTTCACCTTCACAAAGGGCCAGCACCCGGCCGCGGATTTCATCCAGTGTTAGCGTCATCTGAACTCTCTTGTTATGTCATCACCACCGATCATTAGCATGACCGCATGAGCTGTGCTATAGATTGCTGACGGCGACGCATCACCGCGTCACGCAAATATATGTTCAGGCGAGTGGAGTAAGCCATGGAATATGATGATATCAATGTGGTTGACCAATTGCTGGGCATTGTGGATTCCATCGTTGACTGGGGCATCCGGGTGATTTCCCTGGTCGTCAATTTCGGGATCACGGCGTGTAATTTTGTCTTTAATCTGGCCGGTGTTTTGCCGTGATCAGATGACGCTGATCACCACCAGACGTCCCCCTAAAATCAAAAACGCCACCAGAATCAGCTTGCGGAACATGTCGCGGTTAATCCGCTTGCGGATCAGCTCACCCAGGCGGAAGCCGATCATCGAGACCACCAATCCGGCGATCGAAGGCACCATGATATCATGGGTCAACAGCCCGATCCCCCCCAGCGCAACGGCAAGGGTCAGGCTGCCGACCATGAACAAAAAGCCGTTGATGCCAATAAAGTCATCCTTATCGACGTTGCGCCCCATGGTGTACATCACCACAGGCGGCGACCAGACCGCGCTCAACCCCCCAAGCACCCCGGCGACACTGCCTGCCAGAACTTGCCAGATCAACCCCGGGCCGATGGGGAATCGCACCCCGAATAAACTTGGCACCGCGAACAGCACCAACGCTACCCCAATCGACAACAGCAAAAGACTTTCGGGAAAGGACGTGATGTTGGACGCGGTCAACCCAAGCGTCACCACAATCGCCAGGGCAAACACCCAATAGCCTTTGACGACTTGCCCGGGTGACGGGCCACGGGCGAACTGCACAACATTGGAAAACAACATCGGCAAGGTGATGAGAGGAATAGCGGTTAACGGTGACATGATCATCGTCAACATGACCATCAGGATAGCGGGCAGGCCCATGCCGAGCGTTCCCTTGACCACCCCGGCGATCAAGAAGGCCGCGGCAATATAGGCCGTCAGCACAAAGGAGCCTTCAAAAACAAGCAGGTCCAGCATGGGTTAACCTAATGACACTCCGCAGAAACTGGCGATCGCCACCGCCACCTCTCTTGCCCGCGAGGCAAACGGCAGGATCGCCACCGCCAGCAAGGCCACGGCAATCCAGACCCCCCAGATCCAGCGGTCGGCGTGATCAAGCAGCTCAGCCCCCTCAACCGCCATGCCTTCTGGCGCGTCATCAGGACGCGACGACGGGGGGGAGGTTTTATCGAGATCAGCCAATGGTGCGCACCACAAATTCCATGCCAGATTGCTGGCCAACATAAATCCCGGGTTTATACTTGCGGAGATGAATGATCAATTCCCCCAGGCTGACGTCAAACCCGTCAGGGCGGATACGAACAATCACCCCTTGCGCGTCAGCATCGGTATCTGTGCAATGCACCGTGACCTTCTGATCAAGTGACAACATCTGTCCACCCCTTTCTGTTTTTTTGGTTCAGTTCAAATCTATCGCGTATTGCTTGAGCAACTCAAGGCTGACGATCCCCAGCGTGACCATATTGGTTGAGGCCAAAACAACCTTCGGGGCATGCCCGGCTTCTTCGGCTTGCGCCCAGCGCCCGGCGCAAAGACACCAGCGGTCGCCTTCCTTCAGCCCGGGGAAGCCGTATTCCGGCCGCGGTGTCATCAAATCATTGCCCGCGGCCTTGCTGAAGGTGAGGAAGTCTTCCGTCATCACCGCGCACACCGTATGCACCCCATGGTCACCAGGGCCGGTGTCGCAACAGCCGTTGCGATAAAACCCTGTTACCGGGTCTTCAGAACATGTTTTGAGCGGACCGCCCAAGACATTGCGCTGCGCCCCTTCTCGGCCAAAACCACCATCCATCAGCGATACTCCGGGTTAGGAAAGTCAAACCGGCATCCAGCGTCCCAATGGGAGCGCTGATTGCCATGGGCGGGAACACCTCCCGCCGTCTTCAGCATAGCCGCCATATGCATCAGATTCCAAGTCATGAAAGTAACATTGCGGTTGGTGAAGTCATTTTCAGGCCCGCCGGACCCTTCATCACCATAAGACGGGCCTGGCCCCGCCTCCCCGATCCAGCCGGCATCGGCCTGGGGGGGAATCGTATAGCCGATATGCTGCAGCCCGTAGAGCATCGACATGGCGCAATGCTTGACGCCATCTTCATTGCCGGTGATGAGGCAGCCCCCGACCTTGCCGTAATAAGCGTATTGGCCATCAGCATTGAGATCACCTGACGAGGAATAGAGCCGCTCCACCACCTGGCTGCAGACCGACGATTTCTCCCCCAGCCAGATCGTCGTTCCCAGCACCAGAATATCCGCCGCCTTGACCTTGTCGTAAATGGCGGGCCAGTCGTCACGGTCAAACCCGTGGGCCGTCATGTCCGGCCAGACCCCCGGCGCAAGGGTGTGGTCAACAGGCCGTAGAATATCCACCGCCACGCCATTGCGGCGCATTATTTCCGCCGACAGTTCAATCAGAATAGACGTGTGGGAAACTTCAGGGCTGGGCTTCAGGGTGCAGTTCAGAAACAGCGCCGTCAAATGAGAAAAATCATGACTGCCGTCACAAAGGGCTTGTTGTTTGGTGGTAAGCATCATCGGTTCCTTATAAAATAAAGAACCCAGTTTAGCGGCTTAATGCCGCTTCACCTCATCACGATTTCGGGAGCCGGTCGGTGGCGGTTTCGATATCATGTTCAAGCCGTTTCATAAAGGTCTGGCGGTCAAGCCCCGCCGGAATTTCCGGCAGAAGCTGAACATCGATCACCCCCGGGGTTTTCATCATTGATCGGCGTGGCCAAAACACCCCGGAATAGCCCGTTGCCTTGTAAATCGCGTAAGTGCCGGAATGGTAGGGATGCGACGCCCCGGGGGCAACCCGCGTGCCCTGGGGGTAGATCAGGATACTGTCGCCAATGGCATTGATCTTGTTGGCGGCATTGACAAGGTTTTTCAACGACGAACGCCCCGCTGACCGGTCAATCGGCACCGACGGCACCTTGATGAAAAACAGCCCGATGACCGGAATGAAAATCAGCTCACGCTTCGGCACCGGCGCCGGGCTGCCCAACTCCCCGTAAAGGAAAATCGTTTCCCAGGCCGACTGGTGCTTGGAGGCGAAAATCACCGCATGATCAGGACGCGGGCCGTGCACACGATGGGTGATGCCCACCACATGTTTCAGCAAACCCTCCATTATCCATGACCAGAAATGCTCAAGCTTCTGGCTGAACCGATAGGGCAGAAGCAACAACGGCAGGGCCACAATGACCATCACGGTGGTTGCGCCATAAAACAAAATATTGAAAAGTAGTGATCGGGCTTTCATGGGGGTGACTATACCACCCGCCTCGAAAACCGCCAGTTCAAACTCACCCTTTTGCGTGCCTCGAAAGGCCGGTCATGACATCAACTCAAGCGCAACATGAAGATTGGCATCATGAAGATTGGCACGCGGCGGTCGAGCTTATTCTGGCCGCGCGACGCGAGGCGCGGGCGGTGATCACCTACAAAGACCTGGCCCGTGATGCAGCCGTGCCTCCCCCCCACACTATCCATAAGCTGACGCTGTTTCTGGAACAATTGATCGAAACCGACATCGCCCTCGGCCAGCCGTTGCGCGCCGCCCTTGCCGTCAGCCGTTCCAGAGGGATTCCCGGCGACGGGTTTTTTGTAAAGCTCAAGGATTGTGGATTACAGCCAGAGCATGGCGAGGATGAGGCCGACTGGCATCAGCGTTTGCTCAACCAACTTTGATCCGGAAAGTCAGCTCGCCGGTCGTAGCGTCTCGATCAGCGGTGATCAGCGCATGCCCCTGGGTTTCGCAGAAATGCGGGAAATCCAGTTGCGCGGCGGGGTCATCGGCCCGCACTTCAAGCACTTGACCTGTCGACATATCCTTGATCGCCCGCCGTGCCTTCAGCACCGGCAGAGGGCATTTCAGCCCCTTCAGGTCAAGATAACGGTCAGGTGAGTTGGCGGTGCTGGACATGGCGACACCCTAATCAAAACACCGGGGCGGGGCAAGCGTGAGCATGAGGACCAGATTACGCGCCCAAATTTTCACCCTGATCTTCACCCTGATCTTCACACTTGTCGACAGCCGCCGTGGTGATTACAAAGAAGCATGACGATTTGGGGCAAAATTATTGGCGGCACCGCGGGCTTTGCGCTTGGCGGCCCTATTGGGGGGCTGCTGGGGGCCTTGGCGGGGCATGCCGTCGACACCTATACCGCTGATCTACGGGACGACCCGTCGCGACGCGAAGTCGCCTTTACCATCGCCCTGATCGCCCTTTCTGCCAAAATGGCAAAAGCTGATGGCACCGTATCGCGTGATGAAATCCTCGCCTTTCGCGAAAAGGTCGACATCTCCTCGCGGGATATTGACCACGTTGGCCAGCTCTGGGACCTGGCGCGCCAGACCCCCGACGGGTTTGACGGTTACGCCCGCCAATTGGCGCAGATGTTCCC
>JAGWAQ010000097.1:0-6585 GCA_021296375.1 Alphaproteobacteria bacterium | reverse complement strand
TTACGGTGATCCTGACGCCAATCCCTACGCTATTCTGGGGGTTGATGTTAACGCCGATAACGCCGCCATCCGCAACGCCTGGATCGAGCTGGCGCGCAATCACCACCCTGATCGCCTGATGGCCGATGGCCTGCCCGAAGAATTTATCCGCGCCGCCAGTGAACGCCTTGCCGCTATTAACGCCGCCTATGAAGATATCCGCGTCATGCGGGCCGAAGGGGCCATGCATGGCTGAAAACCTGCTCAGTGTCGCGGGGCTGGGGGTGAACCTTGGCGACCGCTGGTTGTTCCGCAACGCCGAATTGACGATCTCCGCCGGTGATCGGCTTTGCCTGGTGGGGCGGAATGGCGCCGGTAAATCCACCTTGATGAAACTGCTGGCGGGACTCGGCGAAGCAGATGAAGGGGAACTGTGGTCCGCCCCCGGCGCCAGCGTCAGCTATCTGCCGCAAGCCCCGAAACTGCCGCCGGGCATGTCGCTGGCCAGTATTGTCCAGCATGGCACCGGCGGTGATGGCGATTACGTCGCCGAACAGCACAAGGCGGAAGCCATGTTGACCCGCATGGGGATGGACCCGAACTGGATGAGCGATGGCTTGTCGGGGGGCGAATCCCGCCGCGTCGCGCTGGCAAGGGCATTGGTCAAGGAACCGGATGTCCTGCTGATGGATGAACCCACCAACCACCTCGATTTGCCGACCATCACCTGGATGGAAGAGATGCTGCTGGCGCGCGGCGGAGCGATGGTGGTGATCAGCCACGACCGCGCCTTTCTGCGTGCGATCGGTAATGGCACGGTGTGGATTGATGGCGGCAAACTGCGCCGTCGCCAGGGCAGTTTCGACGGGTTTGATGACTGGGCCGATGCCATTCAGGCCGAAGAAGCCGTGCGCTTGCACAAAATGGACCGCAAGATCGCCGAAGAAACCCGCTGGTCCCACGAAGGCATTTCCGCCCGCCGCAAACGCAACATGGGCCGCATGCGCGAGCTGGGCACCCTGCGCGAAGAACGCGCCCGGATGGCGGCCCCCATGGCGCGATCCGCCAAAATGGAAACCGCGACGGTTGAGGGCGGCGGGCAAATGGTGCTGGAGGCGATTGACCTGACGGTGACCGTTCCCGCCACCCGCCCGACGCAATCCGCCATGGGCGTGCCCTCGACCGCGCGGGTGGCGGCAGGTGATGATGACCGGCGGGTGCTGTTCAGCCATTTCAACGGCATCATCCGCAAAGGCGACCGCATCGGCATCATCGGCCCCAACGGGATCGGGAAATCGACCCTTGTGCGCGCCTTGATGGGGCAGATCGAACCGGATTCAGGCCGCGTGCGTGAAGGCTTTGGGCTGATGGTATCCTATTTCGACCAGCAGCGCGAAACCCTGAATGGTGAGGAGTCGCCATGGACCGTGCTTTGCCCTGATGGCGGCGACAGCGTCGAGGTGGCGGGGCGGACTGTCCACGTCAAACGCTATTTGCAGGATTTCCTTTTTGATGCCTATAAAGTCACCCAAAAAGTCCGCACCCTGTCGGGGGGTGAGCAAAACCGCCTTCTGCTCGCCAAGCTGTTTGCCGAAGACCATAACGTGCTGGTGATGGATGAACCGACCAACGATCTCGATATCGAGACGCTCGAGCTGTTGCAAGAGGTGATCGCCGATTACGCGGGCACCGTCATCATCATCAGCCACGATCGGGATTTTATTGACCGCACCGTCACCGCTCTGTTGGCGTTTGAGGGCGACGGCAAGATCATCCCCCATGCCGGCGGTTATTCCGACTACCTCAGCCGGGTGGTCAAAACCGAGGCGCGCAAGAAAGCCAAAACCGCCAAAGCGGCCCCGAAACCCCGTCGCCAGTCTAATGCCCGAAGCGTGAAAATGACCTTCAAGGACAAGCACGCGCTCGACAGTTTGCCGGCGGAAATCGCCCAGCTGGAAAAGGATATCGCGGCGGCGGAAACAGAACTGGCGGACCCTGAATTGTTCAGCCGTGACGGCGAACGCTTCAACGCCCTTGCCGCGCAAGTGACCGCCAATAAAGCCGCGCTTGCGGAAAAAGAGGACCGCTGGCTTGAGCTTGAAGCAAGGCGTGAAGAAATCGAGGCCGGGCAGGCTTGACTTTGCCCCCACCCCGCCGCATCTTCGCAGGCAGGGTCAGATGGCTGGATGACCGCTGGTTTCGATCAGAGGAAAGTCCGGGCTCCACGGAACCACGATGCCGGATAACGTCCGGCGAGGGTAACCTTAGGGAAAGTGCCACAGAAAACAAACCGCCTGCCGGCTGGCTTGCCAGCGCAGGTAAGGGTGAAACGGTGCGGTAAGAGCGCACCGCGCGACTGGCAACAGAAGCGGCAGGGTAAACCCCATCGGGAGCAAGACCAGATAGGAACGCGCGGCCTTCGGGCCATGGGCTGGTTTCGTCCAGACGTTCGGGTAGGTCGCTTGAGGCGACTGGCAACAGTCGCCCTAGAGGAATGGTCATCCAGCGCGCGTGATCATCACCGCGTGGACAGAACCCGGCTTACAGGCCATCTGACCCTTTTTCATCAGTAAATATTGATGTCATCATTGATCCCTAAACAATTTCCCGGGGTTCATGATGTTGCGGGGGTCAAGCGTTGTCTTGATCGCCTGCATGACGTCAACCGCCCCCCCAAGTTCCTGCTTGAGGTACTTGATCTTGCCCTGGCCGATGCCATGTTCGCCGGTGCAGGTGCCGCCCATGGCAATTGCCCGTTCCGACAAGCGGCTGGCAAATTCGGCAATCGCTTTATAGGTCGCGTCATCGCCGGGCATGGCGAGCGGCAGAACATGGAAATTGCCATCCCCGACATGGCCGATGATCGGCGCCACCAGCCCCGTTTCCTCAATGTCCCGGCGGGTTTCCTCAACGCATTCGGCGAGCCGCGAGATCGGCACACAGACATCGGTGGAAATGCCTTCCGCCCCCGGCATCAACCCCAGGCAGGCCCAGAACGCGTCATGCCGCGCTTTCCACAGTTTCGTCCGCTCTTCGGGATTGGTCGTCCATTGAAATTGATGCGGCGTGAACTCCGCCGCGATTTCCCCGAACAGGGTCGATTGCTCCTTGACGCCGTTTTCCGTGCCGTGGAATTCCAGCAGCAGCAAGGGGTCTTCCGGCAAGCTGAGGTTTGAGTATTGATTGCAGGCGCGGACCTGAAGCGGATCCAGCAATTCAATGCGGGCGACGGGAATCCCGTATTGGATGGTGGCGATGACAGCCTTGCATGCCGCCTCCACCGACGGGAAGGAACAAATGCCGCCGCCAATGCTTTCCGGAATGCCCTGCAGCTTGACCGTCAATTCCGTGATGATGCCAAGCGTGCCTTCCGACCCGATCATCAGCCGCGTTAAATCATAACCGGCGGAGGATTTTTTCGCCCGCCCGCCGGTGCGGATGATCGAGCCATCGGCCATCACCGCTTCGAGGGCAAGGATATTGTCCTTCATCGTGCCATAGCGCACGGCGTTGGTGCCGGAAGCGCGCGTCGCCGCCATGCCGCCGAGCGACGCGTTGGCGCCGGGGTCAATCGGGAAGAACAGGCCCTTGTCGCGCAAATGCTCGTTCAAGCCCTCGCGGGTAACGCCGGGCTGAACCACCGCGTCGAGGTCCTCCTCATGCACCGCCAGCACCTTGTTCATGGCGTTCATGTCGATCGAGACGCCGCCATGGGCCGCGTTGACATGCCCCTCAAGCGACGACCCCACCCCAAATGGCACAATCGGGCAATGATGCTCGGCGCAAATCGCCACCACTTCCGCGACGTCGGTTTTGTCTTCGGCAAACACCACCGCGTCAGGCCATTGACTGCCGATCTGGGTGGTGGTGTGGCTGTGATGCTGGCGCACGCTTTCAGACGTTGAGACGCGCTCCCCGAAACGTTGTTTTAGAATACCAACCGCGGTTGAAATCGATTTCTGATCAAACATGACTGCTCTGTGAAAAAGGATTGGGGTGGTGATTATTCGTCTGGTGTTAACGGATTATTAACGCCCCTTTGATAGGCTGGCGATCGATTGTTCATCAAATTTGGAGCGACCCATGACGTTTATTCATCATCTCAACCGATTTTTGTCGAGACTGTTGAGTCTTGTCAATATTTTAGCGATCGCCCCCATGACGGCGCTGGTGTTCGCCGCCAGTAAAGACCAGTTGCAGGGGCAGATTGCCTCGATGGATGTTGTCATCCTGCTGTCGATCGTGATGGCGATTGCCGTCGTGGCGTTCGTCCATGGCACCATCGCCACCTTGATCAATACCGAAGATCACCTGCGGAAGTTGCGCGCCTCCATGGCCGGTGCTGACCCCGCCGTGATGCCTGAACCTGTCGTCTTGCCTGAACCCGCCGCCAGCAAACCTGCCGAAAGCAAACCCGCCGAAATCAAACCGTCATCAAAACACCAGAGCGGCAAGAAGCGGGCCAAAGGCTCACCCAAATCCAAAACAAAACCCGCCCCTACTGGCTCCCCCAAGAGAATTTCAAAGAGAACTTCCAAGGGAACCCACACGGCCTAAGCCCCGACGCGGCGTGGCCAAATCCACCCTTCCCGTCACTTCACATCAGGGGCCAATGGCCCCTTTTTTGCGGTCAAAAATGACGATTAGATCGAACAAAACATGAACAAATTGAAATATTTAGTCTTTTCAGGGGTTTATATCGGTGTCTTGAGACATTACTCTAACTTATTGAAAAAATTACGTTTTTTCGGATTATTTGGGTCTTTCCCATTGACTGACCATGACATCCCATGCTATCCCATAATATCCCATGAAGTCTGTTTATTTTATGAAAGCGCAGATTTCCGGGGGTCACGCGGGGAGGCGCCCAAGCCAACCCGCGGCAACAAATCGCAAGCTGGAGCCGGACATGATCTTTCTGTCCACATATGAAAATAAAATTGACGCCAAGGGACGGGTCTCTGTGCCGGCGTCGTTCCGGGCGGTGCTGGAGGCCCAGCAGCAGCCCCTGATCATCACCCGCTCCCTGACCGACGATTGCCTGCAGGGCCAGGGCGCCCAGCGCATGAACCAGATCGTCAATGTGCTGGACACGATGGACAGCCTGTCCCCCGAAGTGCAGATGCTCCAGGCAATGCTGGCCAACGCCCAGGAAATGAAGCCCGACAGCGAAGGCCGCATCATGCTGCCGGAAGATTTTCTGAATTTTGCTGAACTTTCCACCACCGTCATGTTTGTCGGCGTCGGGCGATTGTTTGAAATGTGGAACCCCGACACCTATCGCGCCCGCGCCGAAGCCCAGCGCCAGCACGCCCGCACCAACGGCTTGCCGCCGCTTATCCTGAACCCTTCATCCAATGGCGGGGAGATGACGTGAGCATGACTCTTCACCAGCCCGTCATGTTGAACGAAGTGCTGGACGCGTTGCAGCCCGCAAGCAAAGCCTTGATTATTGATGCCACTTTTGGGCGCGGCGGGTACAGTCGGGCTATCCTTGAGGCTGGCGACGGCATGGTCATGGCGATTGACCGTGACCCTGATGCGATTGCGGCCGGGGCTTTGCTGAGCGCAGAATACGACGGCCGCTTGACCGTCATGGAAGGGCCGTTCTCCACCATGCTGAACCTGGCGAGGGGCGCCGGCATCACCGCCGCTGACGCTATTGTCTTTGACCTCGGCCTGTCGTCCCCGCAGCTTGATGAAGCGGAACGCGGGTTTTCCTTCCGTCATGACGGGCCGCTTGATATGCGGATGGAAAAATCCGGTCTTAACGCGGCGGATTTCATCAACACCGCCACCGAAACCGAAATCGCCCGGGTGATCTGGGAATTTGGCGAAGAACGCGCCTCGCGCCGAATTGCCCGCGCCATTGTCAAGGCCCGCACGGAAGCCCCCATCACCCGCACAACCCAACTGGCGACGATCATCCGCAGCGTCATGCCGCGCCCGAAACCAGGCCAGATCGACCCCGCCACCCGTTCTTTTCAAGGCATCCGCATTCACATCAACGGTGAGCTGGACGAGATCAGCGCGGCGCTGGAAGCGGCAGAACAACTGCTCAAGCCCGGGGGGCAACTGGTGGTGGTGTCCTTCCATTCGCTCGAAGACCGCCTTGTGAAAAATTTCATGATCACCCGTTCCGGTCAGGGGCCGCGGCCATCCCGTCATCGGCCTGATGTCGAGCGGCCGACCCCGAGCTTCAGCCTTGAACGCCGCAAACCGGTCTTGCCCAGCGAGACCGAAACCGCAACCAACCCAAGGGCCCGTTCGGCCCGCATGCGCGTCGCCACCCGCACCGATGCCCCTGCCATGAAAGAGGTCGCCTGATGATCAACCCTCGCAATCTTCGCGCCTTGGTATTTGGCAGTCTCGCCATCGTGGCCTCCGGTGCCGGCGTCTATATGGTCAAGTCAATCGTCAAGGACCGCGATGAAAAGCTCGAGGTGATCATGACGCAAATCGAAGAGGAACAGGACCGCATCACCGTGCCTGAAGCCGATTGGTCCTAGCTCACCCGGCCATCACGCATCCAGCATCTGTCCAGGGAAATGCTGGATTTCGCCCCCGTCGAACCCGAACGGATTTTGACGCTCAATACCCTTGATG
>JAGWAQ010000096.1 GCA_021296375.1 Alphaproteobacteria bacterium | reverse complement strand
CCCACGATTGCTCCACGCCTCCGCATTTTCAGGATCGGCGTCAATCTCCGCATTAAATTGCGTGATGAGGGCTTCAAGTTGTTCTTTGGTGGGTTTTCGTTCAGCCATAACCAATCGCCTCCGTGGTGGTGGGGTCTTCCACAGAGACAGGGGGGAACGCGGGGGTGGGGGAAACGAATTCCCGAAGTATCGGTAAAAATCAGGGTCTAGTCAAATCAATCAGGGTTTAGCCCAATTGCGCTTCACCCCTCGCGCGCCTCACCCCTCGCGCGCCTCACCCCTCGCGCGCCTCACCCCTCGCGCGCTTTACCCCTCGCGGGTTGCGGTCATCGCCAGTTGGCCCTTGTGGTTGCGCGCCTCCAGCTTGCCGTTTGCGCCCCGCATCAGGTGAACAGCCCGCCCCGTGAACATCGCCTGGGTGCCGCGAAACCGGAACCGCGTCAGTTGATGCCCCCCGAAGCGCAGCCCCTCCGCCGTCAGGTTGGCCAGCATCAGGGCGGTGAACGGCCCATGGGTGACAAGGTCGGGGTAGCCCTCCGTCTCGCGGCAATGGGCGAGGTCATAATGGATGCGGTGGGCATTCCAGGTGAGGGCAGAAAACCGGAACAATTGCGGCGCGTCCGGCGTCCAGACCGCCGCTTCCGTCATGCCCTCTGCCCCCGCCATCTCAACGCTGTCCGGCGCAAGGCCATCAGAAGAACCCGGCGCCAAGCCCGGTTTCGGGATATCGCGGTAAACAAGGGTGCGCTCCTCCACCACCTGGCCCGAGCCACTGCTCAACACCCGCTCCACCGTGACAAACAGCAGGGGGCCGGTGGAGCCGTGCTTCTGGTCAATCGCGGTGATGGTGGAGCGGCGATGCACGACCTCCCCCACTTTCAGCGCGCCATCCTGGCGGATGTCCCCCGCCGCCCACATGCGGCGATGGAAAGGCCCGGCTGTTGACACGTCAGGGATAAACCGCCCGAGCTTTTCATGGCCGTCATGGTCAAGCGCGGCGCGGTCGGAGGCGTTATTGGCAAAGAACAGATGAAACAGCGGCGGCAGGGCGGCGCCATCCTGGCAAAGTTGCCGCTTCTCGTCTTGCCCACCGTTTAGCCCCAGCATGGCGATGATTTGCGCCATGCGCCCCGGGGTGATGGTGTCTTCCGCCTGTTCCGTGCGGCCGATCGCGTCGTCGAACATTTCCTGCCTCTTTCATCACCGGTGGTCTGGCCTCAAGCTTACCCCAGCGCCTCGGGGATGGGCATTATTTTCTGGCTTTTTCGGGCGTTTCGGCGTAGAGCTTCGGGCGTAACTTGCCCCTTGCGTTATTTTGATGGCGGGGGGCGTCACCACCTCAGGATATGATGATGACCGCCAACCTTCGCAATATTGCCATTATTGCCCACGTTGACCATGGCAAAACCACCTTGATCGACAGCATCATGAAGCAATCGGGGATGTTCCGCGACAACCAGAACGTCGACGAACGGCTGATGGATTCCGGTGATCTTGAAAAAGAACGCTGCATCACCAATCTGGCAAAACCTACCTCCATCAACTGGGGCGACACCCGCATCAATATTATCGACACCCCGGGCCACGCTGATTTCGGCGGTGAGGTTGAGCGCGTCCTGCATATGGCCGATGGCGTCATCCTGCTGACCGACGCCGCCGAAGGCCCGATGCCGCAAACCAAATTCGTTCTCGGCAAGGCGCTGGCGCAGGGGCTGCGTCCGGTTGTCATCATCAATAAAATTGACCGTTCCGACGCCCGTCCTGAAGAAGTGGTGGATGAAGTCTTTGATCTGTTTGTTGCGCTTGACGCCAATGATGAACAGCTTGATTTCCCCATCCTTTACGCGTCGGGGCGTGACGGCTGGTGCGTCCGTGACCTGGCCGATGATCGCGCCAACCTGAACCCTCTTCTGGACCTGATCCTCGACCATGTGCCGGCGCCATCCCTGCCTGTCGACGCGCCATTTGCCATGCTCGCCACCCTGCTCGACAAGGACCCGTTCCTCGGCCGTTGCCTGACGGGGCGGATCGTTCAGGGGGTCGCGAAAGTCAATGACACTGTCGCCGCCCTCAACCTTGATGGCAAGGTGGTGGAACAAGGCCGCCTGACGAAACTGCTGCGCTTTGAAGGCACCGACCGGGTGCCCGTCGACAAGGCGGAAGCCGGCGACATCATCTGCATCGCCGGGCTGACGAAAGCCTCTGTCTCCGACACGATCGGGGCGCCGGGGCTGGGCCAGCCGATGGCATCCACCCCGATTGATCCGCCGACCATGTCCGTCACCATCATGGTCAACGACAGCCCTCTGGCGGGCAAGGAAGGCAAGAAAGTCACCTCCACCATGATCCGCGAACGTCTGCTGGCGGAAGCGGAAACCAATGTCGCCATCACCTTTGCCGAAAGCGACGGCAAGGATTCTTTTGAAATTGGCGGCCGCGGCGAACTCCAGCTCGGGGTGTTGATCGAAACCATGCGCCGCGAAGGGTTTGAGATGACGGTCTCGCGCCCGAAAGTGCTGCTGCGTGAAGACGGCGGCGAGAAGCTCGAGCCGATCGAAGAAGTCATCATTGATGTCGACGAAGAGTACGCCTCCACCGTCATCGACGGCCTCAACCGCCGCAAGGGTGAGATGATCGACATGCGGCAGGCGGGGGCGGGCAAATCCCGCCTCGTCTTCCACGCGCCCTCCCGCGGCTTGATCGGGTATCAATCGCGCTTTTTGACGGAAACCCGCGGCACTGGCGTATTGAACCGCCTGTTCCACAGCTATGGCGCCTATCGCGGGGATATCCAGGGCCGCCGCAACGGCGCCTTGATCTCCAATGATCAGGGCGAGGCCGTGGCCTATGCGCTCTTTAACCTGCAGGACCGCGGCGTCATGTTCATTGACCCGCAGCAGCCGGTTTATCAGGGCATGATCATTGGTGAACACAGCCGCGATAACGACCTTGAGGTCAATATCCTGAAAGGCAAGAAGCTCACCAACGTGCGCGCCTCGGGCAGTGACGAAGCCGTTACCCTGACGCCGCCGCGCCGGATGTCTCTTGAAGACATGATGGCCTATATCAATGAAGATGAATATCTTGAGGTGACGCCATTAAGCCTGCGCCTGCGGAAGATCTTCCTGCTCGCCCATGAGCGCAAGAAACACGCCCGCGCCGCCTCCTGAGCGTGATCAGCTGAGCAGATTGAGGCGATCGGCGATCTGCTCGATCACCGCAATATCAGCATTGGCAAAAGCAAAGCGCAGGTATCGGCCCTGGCCTTCCCCGAAAAAATCACCGGGGATGGTCAGGACACCAGCCTTGCGCACCATGACTTCCGCCGCCTCACCGCTGCTCATCGCCAGCGGATGCTCGACATAGCCGAAATACGCCCCAAGGCTTTTGATCTCCCAGCCCTCTGCCTTGGCCATGGTGGCCTGAAAAGCCGCCGCCCGCGCCGCCATCTGGCGGCTGTTTTCCGCCCGCCATTCGGCCAGCGCGTCGATCATTGGCGTCAGCGCCATTTGCCCCAACCGTGGCGCGCAGATCTGGATGCTGTCCATGATCTTGGCCATTTCCGCAATCGCCTCGGGGCTGGCCACCACCGCCCCCAACCGATGGCCCGGGATGCAATAGGCTTTTGAAAAACTGTACAGCACCATCAGGTTGCCGCGCCATGAGGGGGAGTGGAACAGATCATGAGCGCGGTCTTGCGGCGGCAGGAAATCCCGATAGGTTTCATCCAGCAGCAGCCAAATCCCTGCCTTGACGCAAATCGCCATCACCTCATGAAGCAGGTCAGGGGGGTAGATCGCCCCGGTGGGATTATTGGGGTTAACCAGGGCAAGGGCTTTGACGTCAGGGGTGATGGCGGCGCGAATATCCTCGAGCGACGGGATGAACCCTGTTTCCGCCGACGCCTTGATGTAGCCACTGCTGATCCCCAGCATCTTCAGGGTCAGGTCATGATTGAAATAGCTCGGCTCGACCATCAGGACTTTATCCCCCGCCCCGGCAATCGCCATGATGGCGGTGATGAAAGCCTGATTGCAGCCTGAGGTGATCATGACATCATCAGCGCGGATATCGCCGCCGTAATGACCGGCGACATGGCGGGCGTAAGCCGAACGCAACTCGTCATCCCCCTCAATCGCGCCATAACCCAGGCTGGCCGTATCAGCGGCGGCGCGCGCCAAGCTCGCCATCATGTCAGGGTGCGGCGGATAACCCGGGACCGCTTGCGACAGATCAATCAACGGGCCATGGCCGCCGTCGTATTGATCGATCCAGTCCAGCACCACCGCCACAGGGGGTGCGCCTAAAACTTTAACATTGGGGTTGAACATGGGCAGGACCTGCGGGGAAATTGCGTTTTTTCCAGCATAGGGGGGATTGTTTCATCTTGTCAAAACCTCGCCATGACCTAAAGTTGCGTGCATATCATCGCGACGACAAAGCCGCACAACACGGAGACAACATCGCCATGACCATGCGCCGACATGATGCCCCGCACCTGCCCGCCTTTGGGGGGGAAGCCTGGCCTTGGCGAGGCGGTGATCTGCAAACGCTTCGTCATTTCATCCGGCGGGATATCCCCGAGGTCAAGGGCGGCGCCCGGGTGGTGATTGATCTTGATGATGGCGACCGGTTGCTGGCGGAATTCCATTCCCCGCAAGGGCCAGCGAAAGCGGCGATCATTGCTGTCCATGGCCTGACGGGCTGCATGGATTCCGACCACATCAAAAGCCTGACCCATCAGGCGCTGGCGCGCAATATCGCGGTCATGCGGGTCAATATGCGCGGGGCAGGGCCAGCGCGGGCATTGGCGCGGAAAAGCTATAACGCCAAGGCGGGGGCTGATTTGCTGCCGTTTATCAAGGCCATGCGCAAGGCGGTGGGGGATGATCTGCCGGTGGTGATGGTGGCGCATTCCATTGGCGGCGCGGCGGCACTTAACATGATGCTGGATTACCCTGATCAGCTGTCGGGGCTGGATGGGGTGGTGTCGGTGGCGGCGCCGATTGATATGCATGCCTCAAACAAGCGGTTTCATTCGGCGCGCAACTGGCTTTACATGCGGCATTTGCTGGCGGGGCTCAAGCAACTGGCAGAACATGTCCCGGGGATTGCGCCGGATCTTCTGGCGCGGGTGCGGCGGGTGCCGACCATCACCGGTTTTGATGAAGTGCTGACCGCGCCCATGGCGGGGTTTGCCTCGGCCGATGATTATTACACCGGCGCCAGCACCTTTCATCGTCTTGACGCGCCGCCACGGCCAACTCTGCTTATTCATGCCGATAACGACCCCTGGATTCCCGTGGATGCGTATCTTGGCCTGCCGCGGCATGACCAGCTTGACGTGATGATCAGTCGCGGCGGCGGTCATGTCGGCTTTCATGATGGTGACGGGGTGTGGTCAAATCGGGTGATCTTCACCTGGCTTGAGCGGTTCATCCGAACAGGCTGAGGATGGCCGCGCGGCAAGCGGCGGTGTTTTCCGCCAAGGGGGCCGATTGGAGCTTGTTGTCAGGCTTCATTCAGCGCATGATACGGCGACATTATTTTTGCGATTGGACGATCAATGTTGACCCCTCTGGCCTGGCTTAATCAGATCCCTCCTTCGACCCGTGGTGCGGTATTGCTGGTGACGGGTATTTCGGTGTTCGGGATGAGCGACAACCTCACCTTGCTGGTGTCTGATGATGTCGGGGTCGGGCAGTTTCATTTCAGCCGGTCGCTGATCTCGATTGTCATGGTGATCATGCTGGGGCGCCTGTTCGGGATGGCGGTGATCCCCAAAAACTGGAAGCCGGTGCTGGCGCGGACATTGTTTATCGTCGTCTCGATGCTGCTGTATTTTGGTGTCTTGCCGATGATGCCGATCGCCGAAGCCGGGGCGGGGTTGTTCACCTCTCCTATTTTTGTGCTGTTGTTTTCGGCGCTTTTTTATGGTGAGTCCATCGGCTGGCGCCGGATTGCCGCGGTTGTGATCGGCTCCATCGGGGTGCTGATGGTGCTGCAGCCCGGCGGCGACGGGTTTACCGTTTACAACCTTCTGGCGGTGCTGGCGGGGGCGTCCTATGCCATGGGGTCGATCATCACCTTCCGTTATTGTCAGGATGAAAGTTCGCTGGCTATTTTGATGAGTTTCCTTGTCGCGATTGGCCTGTGCGGGGCCCTCGCCACCACCGGGTTGACGGGTTTTCCGGTGCCCGCTGAATGGCTTGCCCAAGCGCCGTGCCTGTTCAAATCCTGGCAAGGGGTCGGGACCACCTTCTGGCTGTGGATGGTGGTGATCGCGGCGGGGGCGTCGATTGCCCTGTCCTTGATGACCCGCGCCTATCAGCTGACCTTGACCAGTTATGCGGCGATCTATGAATACGCCTATGTCATCTCCGCTGGGCTGTTCGGCTGGTTGTTCTGGGGGACGGTTCCCGGGGTCATGAGCGCCATCGGGATCATGCTGATCATCGGGGCCGGGGTGATTATCGTGCTGGCGCAACGGGCGCAGGGGGATTAACCCCCGCCGTTGGCCAAACCCCCGCCGTTGACCAAACCCCCGTTAATGCCCAAATGTCAGGTCATCCCCCCTTTATTTACCCCCCCCCGATATTATTGGCAC
>JAGWAQ010000095.1 GCA_021296375.1 Alphaproteobacteria bacterium | reverse complement strand
GGACGCGATTGGCTTTGACTTCTTTGGCCATGGATTGGGCAAGGTATTCGGCCTTCAAGCGGGTGTATTTCCGCAGAGGTGAGCCGTCAGGGTCATCCTTCAGCCAGATGCGTTCATAGGCGTCACCGGATTTGCGCGGGCGGACATTGAGGATGATCCCGTTCAGGATGATCCACCACAACAGCCGCGGCACTTCAATCACCCGCTTGTCGGAAAGAAACTGCTTCAAGTACTTCCGCATCGACGGCGTGTCGGTGCCATCAGGCGTGCCAAGATTAACCAGCAGAATACCGGTTTTGGCATGGCGGGGAAGGGACGGGTGATCAGATGGAATGGATTTAACGCTCATGAGTTAAGATATGAGGCGCAGCCCCTGTTTTGGCAAGGGAGGGGAAGAGGAAAAATCCCTCTTCCCGTGATATTTTTTGCGTTATTCCGCGGCTTCGGCATCGGCTGAAATTTCGACACGGGCGGCGGCGAATTTCAGCTCAGGGATCTTGCCAAACGGGTCAAGCGCCGGGTTGGTCAGCATATTGGCTGGCGCTGCGGTAAAGCAGAACGGAATGAAGATCATGCCTTTCGGAAGGTTCGGGTCAACCCGGGCGGCAAGGTCAATGGTGCCGCGACGGGTCGAGACCGTCATCATCTGGCCGGGCTTGGCCTGAAGTTCCGTCAGATCATCAGGGCTGATATGGACTTCAGGTTCCGGCTCGATCGCATCGAGCGCTTCGGAACGGCGGGTCATGGAACCGGTGTGCCAGTGCTCAAGCAAACGCCCCGTCGACAATACCGTGGGGAAATCCGCGTCCGGCAGTTCATCGGGCGGCAGAACATCAGCCGGGGTCATTTTCCCGCGGCCGGTGCTGGTCGGGAACCCGTCCCCGAAGATGACATCCTGGCCTTCGCTGGTTTCATCCTTGCAGGGGTAGGTCACGGCGCTTTCATCCATCAGCCTTTCCCAGGTGATGCCTGTCAATGACGCCATGGTGATGCGCATTTCATTAAAAACATCCCTCGGGTGGCTGTAGGACCAGTCAAGGCCAATGCGATTGGCGATTTCCTGAATGATCCACCAGTCTTGCTTGGCGTCACCCGGCGGATTGATCGCCTTGCGGCCAAGCTGGACACGGCGGTCGGTATTGGTGAAGGTGCCGTCTTTTTCCGGGAAAGCGGAAGCGGGCAGGATGACATCCGCAAAAGCGGCGGTTTCCGTCATGAAAATATCCTGAACAACCAGGTGGTCGAGCCGCGCAAGGGCGGTGCGGGCGTGGTTCTGGTCAGGGTCAGACATGGCGGGGTTTTCCCCCATGATATACATGCCCTTGATGTTGCCGTCATAAGCCTCGTTGGTGATCTCCACCACCGTCAGGCCGCGCTCACGATCAAGCTTGGTTCCCCACAGCTCTTCATATTTGGTGGCGATATCCTCGCCGCCGACCGCCTTGTAATCGGGGAAGAACATGGGGATCAGGCCAGCGTCAGAGGCGCCCTGAACATTGTTCTGGCCGCGCAGAGGGTGCAGCCCGCCGCCCGGCTTGCCGACATTGCCCGTCAAAAGGGCAAGGGAGATCAGGCAACGGGCGTTATCCGTGCCGTGGGTGTGCTGGGAAACCCCCATGCCCCAGAAAATCAGGGCTGAAGATGACGTCGCGTAATCCCGCGCGGTCTTGCGAATAACCTCAGCGTCGATGCCGCAGATCGGCGACATGGCCTCTGGCGTCGTGGCGGCGGTGCGGGCCTTCAGGTCTTCAAACCCTTCGGTGTGGCTTTTGACATAGGCGTCGTCATAAAGACCTTCGGAAATGATGACATTGATCATCCCGTTCAGGAGCGCAACATCAGACCCCGGGCGGAAGTTCAGGGACGCTTCGGCATAGCGGTCAAGCGATTGCCCCCGGGGGTCCATGATGTAGAGCCTTGCGCCGTTCTTGGCGGCGTTCTTGATGAAGGTCGCGGCGACAGGGTGGTTGACCGAGGGGTTCGCCCCGATGACGATGATGACTTCAGAATTGCGGGCTTCGGAGAAGGACGCCGTCACCGCGCCGGAGCCGATGTTTTCCATCAATGCCGCGACGGAAGACGCAAGAGAAAGACGGGTGCAATGGTCGACGATATTGGTCTTGAACCCGGCGCGAACCATTTTCTGGACAAGATAAGCCTCTTCGTTGGAGCCTTTGGCGGAACCAAAGCCGGCAAGGGCGTTGGGGCCATGCTCATCACGGATCTTGACGATCCCCTGCGCGGCTTTGTCGAGCGCTTCTTCCCATGTCGCGGGGCGGAAATGGGTGAGGGGGTTTGCCGGGTCAAACGGCAGGCTGTCGGCTTTTGGCGCATCCTCACGGCGGATCATCGGAGTTGTCAGACGTTGGTCGGAATTGACGTAATCAAAACCATAACGACCTTTGACACAGAGACGGCCTTTGTTGGCAGGCCCGTCACGGCCATTGACGGAAACGATCTTGTCGTCCTTGATGGCATAGGTCAACTGGCAGCCGACCCCGCAATACGGGCAGACACTGTCAACCGTGCGGTCAGGGGTGATGGCCAGAGCCTGGCTTTCATCAAGAACCGTTTTCGGCATCAGTGCGCCGGTAGGGCATGCCTGAACGCATTCCCCGCAACCCACGCAGGTGGATTGCCCCATGTCATCCCCGAGATCAAAGACGATATGCGCGTCAGCACCGCGACCGGCAAGGCCAATGACGTCATTGACCTGAACTTCACGGCAGGCGCGAACACAGAGATTGCACTGGATGCAGGCGTCCATATTAACGGCGATCGCCGGATGTGAGCTGTCAGGTTCCGGCTGGGCGCGGGAAGGCAGGCGGGAGCTGTCAACGCCCTGCATATCGGCGAACTGCCAGAGCGGGGAGTCGGGGTCATGGGTATCGGCGCGATCAGGCTGATCCGCCACCAGCATTTCGATCACCATCTTGCGGGCGGTGGTGGCGCGGTCATTGGCGGTGTTGACCACCATGCCTTCCGCCGGTTGCCGGATGCAGGATGCCGCCAGCACGCGCTCGCCCTCGATTTCCACCATACAGGCGCGGCAATTGCCATCAGGGCGATAATTCTCGTTATCCTTGTAGCACAGGTGCGGGATGGTGGTGCCTTCGCGCTTGGCGACCTGCCAGATGCTTTCGCCGTTTTCAGCGGTAACGGACTTGCCATCGAGGGTAAAGGTAATTTTATCGGTCATCGCAACCACCTACGCTTTATGTGACTTGAGGGACGGCAACGGCGCATCCATATCTTCAGGGAAATGCTTCATCACCGAAACAAGGGGGTTTGACGCCGCCTGGCCAAGCCCGCAGATTGAGGCATCGGCCATCGCCACGGAAACTTCACCGAGCAGGGTTTTGTCCGGCGACGGGGCGTTCAGCATCATGACGGCTTTTTCCGTGCCGTTTCGGCAGGGGGTGCATTGCCCGCAGCTTTCATGGGCAAAAAAGCTCAGGAGGTTCAAGGCCGCGTCACGGATATTGTCCTGATCAGACAGCACCACGACGGCATGGGAGCCGACAAAACAGCCTTCTTCCGCCAGTTCACCCCCAAAATCGAGGGGAATATCACCTTTTGCCGCGGGCAGGATCCCGCCTGACGCGCCGCCGGGCAGATAACCCTTGAAGGAATGGCCTTCCGCCATGCCGCCGCAACGTTCGATCAGCTCATTGACGGATGACCCGGCGGGCGCCACCACAACGCCGGGGTTGGCCACCCGGCCTGACACGGAATAGGAGCGGAAGCCGGGGTGGTTGTCCTTGCCCTGGCTGTTGAACCAGTCGCCGCCTTTTTCCAGCAGATCACGGATCCAGAACAGCGTTTCAAGGTTATTGACCAGCGTCGGGCGATTGAACAGCCCTTGCTCGGCGACATAAGGCGGACGGTGACGCGGCAGACCGCGCTTGCCTTCGATCGATTCAATCATCGCGGATTCTTCGCCGCAGATATAGGCGCCAGCCCCGCGACGCAGGTGAATGCGGGTGTGGTCGGCAAGGCCCGCCGCCTCAACCCTGGCGATCTCTTCCCGCAACAGGGCAATGATTTCCGGGTATTCGTCGCGCATGTAGATATAGACATCGCTGGCTTCCACCACAAACGCCCCGATCAGCATCCCTTCCAGCATGCGGTGGGGGTCACGCGACATGTAATAGCGGTCCTTGAATGTCCCGGGTTCGCCTTCGTCGCCATTAACCGCCATCAGGCGGGGGCCTTCATAGGACCGCACGATGGACCATTTGCGGGCGGTGGGGAACCCCGCCCCGCCAAGGCCGCGCAGGGCGGTTTCACCCAGCTTGTCGATCACCTGATCAGCCGTCATTTCGCCTGAAGTGATCTGCTTGAGGGTGGAGTAACCGCCATCGGCGCAATAGGCGTCAAACAACACGGCTTGAGCGGCGTCAGGGGTCGGCGCGCCATTGGCCAGAACATGTTCGATCACGCCGCGATCAGCAGACGGGATCAATTGTTGGCCAAGGGCAGCGGCAGGGGCCTTGTCGCAAGCGCCAATGCAGGGCGCGCGCTTGATGCGGACATCCGCGCCATCAAGATCAGCCAGTTCAGCGAGCAGGGCTTCCGCCCCGCCGAGCTGGCAGCTCAGCCCGTCGCAGACACGAACCGTCACCGGGGCAGGGGGGGTGTCGCCATCCTTGATGCAATCAAAATGGTCATAGAATGTCGCCACTTCCCAGACTTCTGCCATCGGCAGTTTCATCATCGCCGCCAAGGCGGTGAGGTGACGCTGGCTCAGGTGGCCGGCGCTGTCCTGGATGAGGTGCAAATATTCGATCAGCATGTCCCGTTCGGATGGATCCTGGCCCAGAATAGCCGCGACTTCATCCATCGCCGCGGGGTCGACCATGCGGCCTTTGGGCTTGGTGCGCGCACGCTTTTTACCGGCAACACCGCCATGGCCGCCGGGACGTTGCTGAGATGGATCGTTGGTATGGCTGTCTGGCATAAGGGCCCCCAAAAACATGATGCCTTATTCATGAACCTTTATTAGAGAAAACACCCCATGAACACAATACAGGATTCAATCAAAAACGGGGTTTTGGTCTGTCTTCTCTGCGACATGGACTAGCTTGACATTGTCAGTATTGATCAACTGTTTTCCCGCGTGGTCAAAATTCACCGTCACGCGGTTGCCGATAACCGATTGCACCTGGCCGATGCCCCAGTCTTCGGCGCCTTTCAAAATCACAAAATCACCAAGCGAAAAGTCATGCATGGCGGGACCCTAGCACAAGATTGAGCAAGCGCAAAACCCCGACCGCAGGTGTGGCGTTCAGGCTCGATAGATAAGGGGCGAGAAAAACTTCAGGTCAGTTGCTGGCGCTGTCCCGCAGCACATAACCCTGGCCCCAGACGGTGTGGATGTAATTGTCACCGCCGGTCATATCCGCAAGTTTTTTCCGCAATTTGCAGATGAACACGTCAATGATCTTGGATTCCGGTTCATCAATCCCGCCATAAAGGTGATTGATGAAATGGGATTTCGTCAGGGTGCTGCCCTTGCGCAAGCTCAACAGTTCCAGAATGTGATATTCCTTTGACGTCAGGTTCAGGCGTTTCTTGCCGATCATGACTTCATGCTTGGCCAGATCAACGATAATAGGCCCGGTGATGATGCGACTGTCGGAATGGCCATTGGCGCGGCGGACAATCGCCGTCAAACTGGCGATCAATTCCTGGCGATCAAAAGGTTTCGTCAGATAGCCATCCGCCCCTGACCGGAGCGCCACGACGCGGTCGGTAACAGAAGCCCGCCCCGACACCACCAGCACAGATGTGTCAATCTGCCCCCGCCGCATGGTCTTGGCGAACTGGAAGCCATCACCATCGGGCAGGTTGATGTCCAGAATAACGGCGTCATACATGCCTTCACGGACAGCGTTCATGCCGTCTTCGGCGGTGTTGGCGATATGGTAGTGATGGCCTTCGTCCTCCAGCGCCATCGAAATGCTTTTTGCAATCATGTAGTCATCTTCAACGATAAGAATGTTCATGGCCTGGGTGTCCCTGTCCTGTGTTGATGAAATCGCTAATGTTTAAGAAAGCGTTTTTCCAATTCCGAATTTGTTGTCAGGCTTATGTTTTGACTTTTTCAAAGTATTTGCAAATCAACAAAATGTGATTAACGGGCGATCGCGGTCACAACTTCGTGATCATTATTTTCCAATAATCCTTGCATCTGCCGGAGGATGTTTTTATAAAAACGCCCATCATTCGATGCGATGTGAGGGGGCGCTGAAAATCGGGCTCCATCCATCGGCCACTAAACAAATGACTTTTAAAAAGGATATTGGCCATGGCAACAAAGAAGTCAGAACAGGCTCCAATTGTGAATTTGAACAGCCCCATTGTTCTGCCCGACGGGTACACCCCTTCTGAAAAAGAAGAATTCTTGAACCCGATGCAGGTCGAATATTTCCGTCAGAAGTTGTTGAAATGGCGGGCGGAATTGCTTTCCGGTGCCGGTGACACCCTGTCGAGCCTATCCGAAGTATTCTTCCAGAAAGCGGATATGTCGGACCGCGCGCAAATGGAAAGAGACGCCGCGCTTCAGCTGCGGAGCCGTGATCGCGAAAGGAAATTGCTGTCGAAG
>JAGWAQ010000094.1 GCA_021296375.1 Alphaproteobacteria bacterium | reverse complement strand
CGAGCAGGTGATCGCTGAGGTGCCACTGCCGTAAATGACCATGGCCTCCGCAACATCTTCCAAAACCGGCGCTCCCAAAACCGGCGCTCCCAAATCGGGATTTCCCAAATCGGGATTTCCAAAAATTGGATTCATCGACCGGATCAGCAAACGGTTTGCCCAGCAGAACAAACGCTACCCGTCGGGCATCACCATGCGGAAGGTCTTTGTCTTGCCACGTCGCCACGGGTTTATGGTGGGGTTTTCCACCCTCGGGGTGTTTGCCATTGCCATCCGGATTCAGAACAACATGCTGCTGCTCTTGTCGGTGGCGCTGTTCATCCTGTTCCTGTTGTCGCTGGTCTGGGCAGGGCGCAATATGGCAGGGATCACGGTCAAGGTTCAGCCCGGCCAGCGGTTGATCGCAGGCCAGGCGCAGGAGGTGCTGGTCACGATCCGCGCCGACAGGCCCCGGCATTTTGTTGTTGCCAAGATCGGCGGGAAAATCCAGCGGCTTGATTTGTCGCGGCTTGTCACCAGCGTTGCGATGACGGTTCAGATTGATCAGCGGGGGCGGATGATGATGCCGCCATTTGTGCTGGAAAGTGATTTCCCCTTCGGGCTGGCGCGTTGCTGGTCATGGATTTCGGCGGGGGCAATTCTGGTGGCGCCGGTGCCGCATCAAGGCAACAGCCGCTTTCTGAACCAGATGGCGCAGGCAGGCCAGTCGTTTGAAGACGAGGAAGCCAGTGGCGCCGATAGCCTGGCGGACTGGATCAGCGGCACGCCGCAAACCCGTATTCACTGGAAACGATTTGCCGCTTCAGGGCGATTGCTGGTCAAGACCGGTGATCACGCCAAGGGTGAGCTGATGATGATCGATTACGCGCGGCTGAAATCCCTCGGCCATGAAGCGGCGTTGAGCGCGATGTGCGCGCTGGTGCTGGCGGCCAATGCCCAGCAGGTGCCATTTGTGATGAGCTTGCCAAGCGGTGAGGTCAAAAGCCCTAATGGTCAATCCGGGGAGGCTTTGGATGCGCTTGCCCTGGCCTGATGCGATCCGTCATTCCGGATTCATGACAAGTTTTCAGGGGCGGATGATGCTGTGGCAAATCCCCCTGATCCTGATCTTTTCGATCGACCCCGGGGTGTTTGTGGCGGGCTGCTGGCTGTTTGGCTATATGCTTTTGCTGGTGCGCAAATGGTGGCTGAACACGCCATTGCTGTTCCTTGCCCTGGGGGCGCTGGTGGTGATGCAGCCGCCGCCAAGCGCGGAATTTTTTGTTGGCATGCTGGTGATGATCCTGCCCATGAGCTGGCGTCCCGAAGACGGGCAAACCATCGCGCCGGTGGGGCTGACCCCGACGATCTTTCTCGTCGGCTCGGTCTTTATTTTCCATATCCAGTTTTTCATCCTGCTGTTGATCTTTATCTGGTTGCTCGGGTTTTTGATGTGGTTTTCCATGATCTACGCGGGCTGGTCGCTCAAAGACCTGCGAATCCGCTGGGGGCGTTTGCTTGCGGTGTCGATTGGCGGGTCAAGCGTGATCGTCATGATCTTTGCCCTTATCCCGAAGATCGACACCGGCGCGATTCCGTCCTTTGCGCGGGCGCCGGATAAGGTCAAATTAACCGATAAACTTTCCGCTGAAGGCTTTCGGTCCCTGCTGGGGGATGACACCGTCGCGTTCCGGGCCTTTCCGCTTGATGGCGTCGCCAAGAAAACCCCGTATTGGCGGGTCTTCACCCTTGATCTGCAAACCGAACGTGGCTGGTCCCGCAGTCGGCGGCCGAAAAACCAGTTCGCGCGGGTCGAGCCGATTGAGCGGGAGCATCGCAGTTTTGACATCATGTCCGAAGGCCATGACCTGAACTGGATCCCCGTGCCAGGATGGCCGGTGCCCGGGGCTTATGCCGTTAATCGCGTGACGCCTTACGCTGAGGTCGAAAGCCCTCGCGGCACCATCCGGCAAGCGACGGTGGCGGCCTATGATCACACCACGGGCCTGACCAAAGACCCCCGCGGCTGGACCGCCACCACCATTTTGGGGGATGAGGGCCGCATTGGACCCTGGGCGCGGGAGCAACGCCAGCGGTTTGCCAGTGATCAGGCTTTTGCGGCATTTTTGATGGACCATTTCCGCGCCAATTACACCTATTCCACCTCAACCGGCTACACCGAAGGCTCATCATCCGAAGCTCTTGATGAATTTTTCTTCGAAGGCCGCGACGGCTACTGCAGTTTCTTTGCCCAATCCATGGCGACGGCCTTGCGGGCGGTGGGGATTCCTGCCCATGTGGTGACCGGTTATCTGGGCGGCGACTGGAATGACTTTGGCGGCTACTGGATGATCCGCAACAACATGGCCCATGCCTGGGTTGATGCCTATTTCCCTGAAACAGGCTGGCAACGCCTGGACCCGACGGCGGCGGTCGCCCCGGGGCTGACAAGCGGGGTCTTGCGCGGCGGGGCTGTTTTCCAGTCTGACGACACCCTGACCGAAGGGCAAGAGGGCGATCGCCCCGGGATATTTACCCGCGCGGCGATGTGGGCCGATAGCCTGAACACCAACATCACCCGTTCCATCATGCAATTTGGCGGTTCATCCAAAGGGTCGTTCAAGAGCCGCATCACCGGCATGGATTTTGAAACCTTGCTGTGGATTCTGGGGGGGCTGATGACCTCGATTGTGGTGGTGAGTGGCACCACCGCCAGCATCCGCCGCATGGGGTATTTCAACGCCAAGCCGGGGCTGCGGCTTGAGGCGCGGTTTATCGATATGCTGAGCGCGGCGAAAACCCCGCGCCAGGGGGGCGAGGGGCTGATCCACTATGCCCAGCGAATTGCCCAGCAAATTGCCGGGCGCGATGATGATGCCCTGCCGTTGCCGCTCCATGACCTTGCCACCCGCATCAGTCGGGCGAGGTTTGGGGGTGACGAAATGACCCCCGCCATGGTGCGCGGGTTGAACCAGGACATCAAATCCATGGGGCAGGCGCTGAAAGCGGCTATTTCTGGTAATACGCCATAAGTGAGGCGGGGTAATCCTCAACCTTGGCCAGTTTGCTCAAGGCTGAAGTGATGGCGCGCCTGGTGCCGCTTTGACGGGCCTTGATCAAGGCGTCATGAAGATCACGGGTTTCAGGGCTCAGGCGCAGGGGCGAATAAATCACCGTGGCGTTCGATTTGCCGCGCACGGCAATTTCATCAATCGTGATCAGGTCAGGGTGATCGCCTTGTTCGGCGGTGGCATCGGCCAGGGTGGTCGGCAGGCCGGTGTTCTTGCCAAAGGGCTCGAGCCGTGCCGCCAGGTTAACGATATCGCCGATGCAGGAATAGCTGAAGCGGAAGCGCGACCCCATGTTGCCCACCACCGCATCCCCCGTGGCGATGCCAATCCCGATGCGGATGTCCTGCCCCGGCCAACGGTCCCCCATCAGGTCTTTCAACTCCTGATTAATGGCGGGGAGGGCATCTTCAAGGGCAATGGCGGCGTCAATCGCGCGGCGGGCGTGATCATCCTGCGGCATTGGCGCATTCCAGAACGCCATCAACGCGTCGCCAATGTATTTATCCAGCGTGCCGCCATGGTCAAGGATAATGCTGGTGGCGTGATCCATGATCTTGTTGATCATGGTGGTCAGGGTTTCGGGGTCATCCGCCAGCGCTTCCGACAGGGTGGTGAAGCCGCGGACATCCATAAACATGACCGAAATATTGGTGGTGGTGCCGCCAAGGGATGGCCCTGAACCCGACGCATCAATCCGCCGCACCATCTCAGGCGACAGGTACTGGTTGAAGGCGTTGCGCAGCTTGCGGCGGCGAAATTCTTCATAGGCCGCGCGGATCGCCAGCACCAGTATCCCCACCAGCAATACGTTGCCGAGCGACATGAAGATATTGCCCAGATACCCGTGGGTATTGAAGCTCCAGACAAAACCAAACCCCGTTCCGACCGTGATGACGGTCAATGTCAGCAGCGCAATTGTCAACGGAACCCGCATGATCACCACCGACATGACAATCGCGATCACCACCCCTGCCAAGAGTTCCAGCACCTCGAAAATAAACCCGGCGTTGATATGACGTTCCGACAGGATCTGGTGCAGGATTTGAAGGTGGATATAGGGGCCGGGAAGGGAAGCTTCGAGCGAGGTGGCGTGAATATCCTTAAGCCCGGAGGCGGTCGAGCCAAGAATAACAAAGCTGTTGTTGATCTGCTCTGCCCAGCCGCCGCCATCGTCGTTATTCATGATGGTTGCGGCAGACACGGTGGTGAAGCGTTCGCTGTAGCCATGGTGAAGGGTGATGAACCCTTGTTCATCCCCCGTCGCGATGATGCGGCCTGTTTTGACCTGGGTGGTGGCGTTGCCGGTATCCCCCGCCAGTTTGGCGATATGGTTGCGGGCGCCTTGGGCGACGCGCAGCATTTCAAGCGCAAAGGAAGGCGACAGCTTGCCGTCAATATTGGCGATCAGCGGCGCCCGCCGGATGGCATTGTCACGCTGAAGGGAAATGCTGACAAACCCTGACCCCGGCGATGTTTGCAGCGCCGGCACAGGCGACAGCGCGCCGGGGGCCGTCAGCAGGTTTTCGTTCTGGGTGCCGATCTGGGCCACACCGACAGGGGCAAACAGCTCCCGATTGCTGGCAAACCCCACAAGATTGGTGGCCATAATGGTCGGCGCATTGGCAAGGGAATCCCCCAGGATAGCATCACCATCAGGGATGATGTCACGGAACACGTCAGGGTCCTGGCCTGATAATTCAGCAATGTTTTCAGGGGTGAAGCGATCTTCTTCCGTCATCAGAATATCAAGCCCGATGGCCAGGGGCTGGGCCGCGTTGACGCGATCGATCAATTCCGCCGTGACCGACCGTGGCCAGGGCCATTGCCCGATGCTCTGCAAGCTTTGCTCGTCAATATCCACCAGCACCATCATTTTGGCAAAATCGGGATCGCCTTCAAATGGCGAGATGCGGGTGTAAAGATCGAGCGACGCGTCCTGGGTGCGGGACCGCAGCTCACCCATATTCGTCAACCCCGCAAACCCCAGCAAAACAGCCAGGGTGCAGGCAAAGATGAACAGAAGACGTTGGAACTGTTGCGGCGTCATGATGTCTTACGAGAACGCGTCACCAGCAGAGAAGATGGGCAGGGACAGCGCCACCACCATGACCCCGATCATCGCCCCGACGAAGACAATCATCAACGGTTCAATAATCGCCGACAGGCCTTCCACCACGGCGTCAAATTCTTCTTCATAATATTTCGCGATTGAGGTCAGCATTTCATCCATGTTACCGGTGCGTTCGCCAACCGCCATCAACTGGCTCAGCGCAAGGGGAAAGACCGGTTCGTCACGGAACAGCACCGACAATTCAAGACCGGTGGTGATGCGTTCTTTAATACGGCCCGTGGCATCAACAAAAACGAGGTTTTTGGATACGGTTCGGCTCACTTCAAGGGTCTCGATCACGCTCACCCCGGCGGCCAGGAGGTTGGACATCAGCAGCGACATCCGCGCGACGGTGGATTTCATGATAATGTCGCCAAACAGCGGCAGGCGCAGCCAAATCCGGCTCTTCATCTTGACGTAACTGCGGACATATTTCGACAGCATCTTGTTGACAAACCACACCGAGCCCGCCACCGCGAACACCATGGCGAGGTTTTCGCCGTCACGAATCCATTCCGACGCTTCAACGATCTTCTTGGTGGGGCCAGGCAATTCAGCCCCGAGGCCTTCGTACATTTCCTGGAACGTCGGGACAACTTTCGTCAGCATCCCGTAGGAGATCAAGAGCGTGATCGTCACCAGCGTGATGGGGTAGAACATGGCGGATTTGATGCCGGCTTTAATCTTCTGCTGTTTTTCCAGCATTTCCACCAGACGATCGAGAAAGACGTCAAGCTTACCTGACATTTCCCCGGCTTCGACCATGTTCAAATAGACGTTGTCGAAATGGCGTTCATGTTCACGGAATGACGCGCCAAGCGACATCCCGCCATTGAGGCGATCGGTCATTTTGACGATGACGTTTTTAAGATTGGCGTTTTTGGTTTGATCCCCCACCAGGATCATGGCCTCGACAATCGGCAGGCCCGAACGGATCATGGTGGCGACTTTCTTGGTGAAAATCACGATTTCCTTTTGCGGAATCGCACCAAACGGCCCCCAGGTGATCTGAATATCCCCGGCGCCGCCTTTTTTCTTTTCCTTGATGGCGGTCAGCTTGACGTCACGGATGCCTTCAGTGCGCAATTTTGACCGCGCCTGGACAAGACCATCGGCCTCGATTTCACCCTTCATTTTCTTGCCGCGCTTTTTGCCGACATATTTGAATTTTCTCATGACGTCACCTGAACATTGAAACTCAATATATCATAAATATCTAATTCAATATAACTCTTATGCACCAGCAAATTTTCCGTCTCATTGATCAGGGCTGATCAGGGTTGATCGGGCCTGTTCATGCAACGGCGGTTAACTCAACACCAGCACCCTTGTGTATTCTTCAATGCTGATGATCTTATTGGCAATCATCCCGCGGGCGATATCCTGCATGGTTTCAAACCCGTCATAGCGCGCGGCCTCAAGCAGTTCCGGGGCGAGGGCTTTGCGCAGGATAGCT
>JAGWAQ010000093.1 GCA_021296375.1 Alphaproteobacteria bacterium | reverse complement strand
CATGATCAACGAGAATCTCAATGCCCTGGCGTGGGAACTGTCGTCTGATAATGAAATGATTAACGACCCGAATGTGACAAAGGCGGTCTCCACCATGGATGAAGCGCTGGAAACATTGCAGGTCGCCATGGTGCTGCTGAACACCGTCGCCGTTGATCCCGCGATGATGAAAACCGACGACAGCCAGACCCCGGTCGCAAAAAAATCCGTTTTCGGCAAGAAACCCCTGACCAGCAAGCCCGCGCCTGAACTGAAAACATCTTAGGCCGAGAGCTGGGGGCTTGGGGCCTTTGAGCTGGGGCATTTGAGCTGGGGCCAGGGTCAAGCTTTCAGGTGGTTTTGCCGCCAAGATAACGAAATCTTCGTAAATACGCTTCCGCCGCTTCCCGCGGCGGTTGTGGTTTGATGCGCAAATTCGGCACCACCCGCGGGCGGGCGATATTGGCGCGCGCCTCGCTTTCGGAAAACCCCGCCAGTTGCACGGCCTCCAGATAGGCCGCCAGTTTATCGGCACGCTTGATGGCTTTCTTGATGGTTTCCGGCAATTCCCCGGGCAGGCCAAAGCGGATATGAACCGCGGCCTCAAGGCGTTGTTCAACAGCGCCATATTCCGCCGAAAGCATGGCTTTGAACGGCGTGATCATGTCCCCGATGACATATTCAGGCGCGTCATGCAAAAGACAAGCGAGCCGCCATTTGCGCGCCACGTCAGGGTTTTGGCGGGCGAAGAGTCGTTCCACCATGACGCTGTGCTGCGCCACGCTAAAGGTCCAGTCGCCGCGCGTCTGGCCATTCCAGCGCGCCACCCGCGCCAGCCCGTGGGCGATGTCCTCGATTTCAATATCCATGGGGGAGGGGTCAATGAGATCAAGCCTGCGGCCACTCAGCATCCGTTGCCAGGCGCGTGGAGATGAGGTTTTCCGAGAAGACATGTTGACCCCGTTGGTAAAGCGTGACCTTTAATCCACCATTTCCGCCCGTCCAAGTAAAGAGTGTTCAGGCATTTCATGCAGTCGGCCATTGCCCTTGCCCGATGATGGCGATATAAAACCCCCATCGCTGAGGATCATCTTGGCGGCGCAACACCCCAACAGCCAGACGCATCGGTCTTTATGGATTATTATCAAACGACAGAACGCTACAAACGGCGCGAATTCCGAAGCCAGTTCAGCTGGGGCATACGGTTGATTGTGATCGGCATAATGTTGTGGATCGGGTGGTTCTGGGGCAACAGCCAGCAGGCCGCGGTTGTGTCCGCCAGTAATCAGCAATTGATTGATTTCACCCAGCAAAATGAACGCCTTCAGCAAGAGTTGGCGATGATGGAAAACAAGCTGAAAGGTGAGCGCGAACGCCGTGTTTCCGCCGAGCTTGAGGTTGATCAAGGTGAGCAAAAAGCCGAGATCCGTCGCCTCAAGCGAATCATGGCCCGTCACCTGGCGCGCGGTGTCAGCGAAGATCAGATTCGCCTTGCCCTGCAATCGGTATCAAAACCCTCCCGTTGCCGTGAGCTTGAGGAAAAAGATGTCGCTGTCGCCACCAGCTTTTTTGCCGGCAAGGAATCCAACACCGGCCTGATCGACGGCGCCGTCAAGGTGTTCATCGAAGGTGAGGCCGGCCAGCAGGCCACCAAGGATCGCCCCTGGTTTGACCCGGAGCAAGACGTCGCCATGCGCGTCGTTTACCTCAATGGTGAGAAAATCACCAAAGGGCGTCTGCCGATTGCCATGAATATTATCGCCGACAGCTGGCTGCTCAAGTTTGATGTCGTCGCCACCGCCCTGAACGGTTACGTCAACGTCAAGGTCAGCAAGTGCAGCTTTAATTAACGGCTGGAATTAACGGCTGGAATTAACCGCTGGTTTTGGGCCGCTCGATTTCAAAGACATGATCGACCGTCGCGTAATCCATGTAACCGAGACGGGCGGCGGGGTTGTATTTCATGACGTCAACCTTGCCGTCGACGATCACCTCATCCTGGATGTGAATCCCGATCACCTTGCCCATGACCCATTTGTTGGACAAGCCTTCGGCCATTTCGGGCATCGGCAGGATATCCCATAATTTGCATTCAAGCTGGCAGGGCGCGCCCTTGACCCGCGGGGCTGCGACAAGTTCAGAAGGCTCCGGCGTCAGCCCGGCGAAATCAAATTCGCTGGTCTTATGGGAAAGATCAGCGGAAGTGTCGCTCATCGCGTTGATCTGGTCTTTCGAGACGATATTGACGACAAACTCGCCGGTGTCCTGAATATTGATGAGGGAGTCTTTGGGTTCCCCATTGGAGCCGGGCGAGGAGGAAAACCCCACCATTGGCGGCAGCTCAGACATCGCATTGAAGAAACTGTAGGGCGCCAGATTGGGGATGCCCTCTTTGCTGACGGTGGAGATCCAGCCAATGGGGCGCGGCGCGACAATCGCCTTGAAGGGGCTGTAGGGCAGGCCGTGGTCTTTATGGGTGCCGGGGGTGAAAAACATATGCGCTCCTGTCGCTGAAAGAAAATTTAGTGGGGATTGTGGATGGCGTCAGATGTCCTGGCCAGGGCTTGCGGGGATGGTTTTGATGACGCCAAACCCTTCTGCTGGCGTGCAGGTGTCGCTGAACATTTGCTGGAGCAGCGATTCCTTGCATTTCGCCCATTCA
Source organism: Alphaproteobacteria bacterium (assembly GCA_021296375.1). Taxonomy (GTDB): domain Bacteria; phylum Pseudomonadota; class Alphaproteobacteria; order Puniceispirillales; family UBA1172; genus JAGWAQ01. Next base: position 4,056 of record JAGWAQ010000093.1, on the reverse strand, counting down.
GGGGCATCCCGGCCCTGGCTCATCACAAGCCCGGTGATGAGCATCACCGCCAGCAGGGCATAAAGCACCCAGCTCATGCCGCTCAGGTTGAAAAACTTTTTCGGATCATCCGCCATTATTTTCACTTTCGCTGTCGTCTTCCCAATCTTTAATATGATCAGGGTAGTCATCAATCGCAACATCAGCTTCATGAAATATTTTGCCCTGGACTGATTTTCCTGCCTTGATGGTGCTGTCAGGATCACCGGTGATGAGGGGGTGCCAGTCCGGCAGGCCGCGGCCTTCATGCAATCGCCGGTAAGCGCAGGATTTCGGCATCCACGGCAGGTCATCCAGCTTGTCGGGGGTCAGGATAACGCAATCGCTGACAATGGATTTGCGTTGCGGGTAGTTCTGGCATCGGCAGGTGGAGCCATCCAGCAAGGTGCAGCCGACATCAGTGTAATAGATCGCGCCGTCATCAACATCCTCGAGCTTGATGACGCAGCATTTCCCGCAGCCGTCGCACAGCGCTTCCCACTGCTCCGATGACATCTCGGAAAGGGGCGTGGTTTCCCAGAATGGAACGGTCATCACGATCTCTCCTGCTGGCGCGCATTAATGCTTTTGGCCATAGTTTTGGCCATAGTTCGGGCAATGCTTTTGGCGATGCTATGCGCTTGGGTGGCGATGGTGCTGGCGCCAATCACATCACCTGCGCTCAATACCGTCGGCGGGCCAAGGGCATAGGCCGCCCCGTGATCATCGCCTGTCGTGGGGCGTAAACGCAAGCTTTCATCCGTGATAAACTCACCCTTGTCGTGGCGCACATGCCCCTCGCGGGTGAGCTGTTCGATCAACGGGTCGCGTCCCGCGCCAGTGGCCATAATCGCGTGGCGCGCCGTCAGCTGATCGCCGTTCGTCAGGGTGAGGGACAGGCCGTCGTCTGATGACGTCACCGTGTCGACCCGGCCCTTGATCAAGGTAAAGCGGCCCTCGCGCTCAAGCTCAAGCAGGCTTTCCCAGGGGTGCGGGGCCGCGCGGTAGCGCAACAATTGCCACCGCCAGCCCAGTCGGCTGATCAACCGTCGCCGTTCTTTTATGGGCAAGCCTTGCCATGCCGGTTTCATCCCCACCCGCAATTGTTCAAACGCCGATTGCGCCGCCCGGTCATGGCGGCTGTTTTTTCCCGGGCTGTCTATTTCCGGACTACTTTTTCCCGGGCTGTGTTTCCTGAGATGATGGGTCATGACCCCCAGAAACTGCGATGCGGTGTCAACAGGCGGCCAGATGAACGGCGGCGTGGCCTCCCAATCCAGTTGGGCGGAGGGCAGCTCCCCATGGGGGGTGACGATCGTCACATGACCGGTGTGAGCCGCGCTGTTATGGGTTTTGCCCTCTTGCGGCGTCGCAAGAGCCATCAGCGCATCCATTGCCGTCAAGCCGCCGCCAATCACCACGACGTCATCTTTGGCGGCGATGCGCCCCCGCCAATCGCCGCGCCAGGGGTCGGTGATCACCCTGTCGCCGGGGCCGGTGATGGAAATCCTCGGGGCAGGAGGCGGATTGCCCGTGGCGATGATGACAATCTCCGCCGTCCAGATGCCGCCATCTTCGGTTTCAATCCGCCAGCCCGTATTCCAGCCCGTGTTCCAGCCCGTGTTCCACTCCGGGGTCCAGTCGGGGGTCAGGCGATGGACCCGCGCCTTGACCTGATCAAAGGTCTTTCCATCAAGCGCGCTGTCCAGGCGTTCGGTCAGGTACCGCGCGAAGTCGCGGCGGCGGTAAAAACGGCCGGCGCTGGTGGCGGCGTCGGGGTCATGGAGATGGGCCTGCGCCCATTGCGGGAAATCATCAGGCTGGCTGGGGTCGATTTTCATCAACTCCGCCCGCACGTTGAGCCGGAATGACGGATGCCCCTGGTGATAGGCTTGCCCATGGCCGAGGGGGCCGGGGCCAAAGATGCGGATATGATCTGCCGCCAGGCCTTGCTTCAGCAGGTGGTAGGCCGTCACGGCGGCGCTGTACCCGTCGCCGATAATGGCGATGGGTTTATGGGGTGAGGGTGAAGTATTTGCCACTGCTGTAGCCTAACCCGGCCTTGCCTGAAGTGCTGCAGTTTTCAATTCGCCCGATCAGCACGGTATGGTCTCCCGCCGCAACCGTCTGATCCAGGGTGCAGTCAAAATAGGCAGCGGTGTCATTAAAGATCGGGTGGCCTGCCGCCGACACGGACCAGTCAATATCAGCAAAGCGGTCATCAATCGGACTGGCAAAACGGTTCGACAAGTCGTGTTGATCAGCCGCAAGCACGTTGACCGCAAACCCCGCGCCGTTGGTGTAGGCGGAGATATTGTCGGATTTATTGTCGATGCAGACCAAAAGCAGCGGCGGGTCTAGCGACACAGAGGTGAAGGAATTGGCGGTAAACCCTATCGGTTTTTTCGTCGCGTCATGGGACGTCACAATCGTCACGCCCGTCATGAAGGACCCGAAACAACGGCGCAATTCTTGGGGATCAATAGTCATGGTGCCTATCCGGAAAATATTTTGATGAGCATAGCAATTTTTCACCACAAATCATCCTGAAATCCTGCTGTTGAGGTAGGAATTTTCGTGTTCACGTCAAGCTTTATGATGAAATATATAATTGTTCTGTTAAGATGCGGCGCATTGCAACCATGATGACACGGCAGGGGGATGCCCATGAAAGATCCGCGCTATTTGGACGGACGCGAATTGGCGAATTCAATTCTTGAAAACGTATCTCGGGAATGGACGGAACTTTCAAAAACCCGCACGGCGGGCAAGCTGGTCAGCATCGCTATTGGCAATGTGGCTGAGATCGAGGTGTATATCCGTGGCCAGAAACGCGCCGCTGAAAAAGCTGGTATCGGTTTTGAAGAACAGCATTGGCCCGAAGACATCACCCAGGATGACAGCAAAAGCCGCATCCTCGCCATGAATGATGACCCGTCGGTGGTGGGGATCATCCTCCAGCGGCCGGTGCCTGATCATATTAATGTGCGGTCATTGCAATCGGCCATTCACCCGTTGAAGGACGTTGAGGGGATGAACCCTGCCTCGATCGGGAATATTGTTTATGATGACCTTGCGCTCAGCCCTTGTACGGCCGCCGCTTCGGTTGAGCTGATCAAAGCCACGGGGCTTGATCTGCACGGGCTTGAGGTGGTGATCATCGGCCATTCGGCGATTGTCGGTAAACCTGCCGCCTTTCTGCTGATGGCAGAGGGCGCGACCGTTACGGTTTGCCATCACATGACGCGTTCCGTCGCCTCCCATTCCCGCCGTGCCGACGCCGTGCTGGTGGCGGTGGGCATCGCCGGTTTCCTGACCGCCGATATGGTCAAGCCGGGTTCTGCCGTAATTGACATTGGCATCAACCAAGTCACCGACGCTGATGGCACCAGCCGGATCGTCGGCGACGCTGATACCGAAAACGTCAAGGAAGTGGCGAGCTGGATCACGCCAGTGCCCGGCGGTGTTGGCCCGGTGACGGTCTCCAAGCTGATGGAAAACGCCCTCGTCGCCTGGAAGCGCCAGATCGAGCTCGGCTGGGTCAATTGACGCGTCATGCCCAAGGCGGACATGGTTTGCCCTTTTGCGCCGCAGTTGATATGATGGCCGCCTGTTAAGGGGTATGGCATTGCGTTATCCGCCAAATACATCTGCTGGACGTTTCGGTTGGGGCTTGCCCTTGCCGCGGGTTGTGGCGGCGTTTTTTGCCGTCATCGCGGCAGGTTTTGCCCTGACGCCTGCCTATGCCGCCTCCAGCTTTGACCCCGAGAACAAAGCCTCCTGGAAGCATCTTTCCCAGGGGCGGTATATCTTCAGCTCCGCCGGTGTCGCCTTTATTGACCAGAAGCTCGGCAGCCGGACGCCGTCATCAGGCACGGTCACCTTCACCAGTGATCACAAGGACAAGTCGAGCTTTGTCGCGACGGTTGGGGTTGGCGCCCATATCCACCGGTATTTTGCGTTCGAAACCTCCTATTCCTATTTCACCGGGGCGGAATACAAAGGCACGCTGAACGCCAGTTCCGCGAATTTCGACAA
>JAGWAQ010000092.1:6877-8307 GCA_021296375.1 Alphaproteobacteria bacterium | reverse complement strand
GGACGAAGGTCTTCGCTTCGCGATCCGCGAAGGCGGCCGCACCGTTGGTGCCGGTGTTGTCTCCGGTATCGTTAAGTAAGGACTGCTTAGCTACAGGAGTGTAGCTCAATTGGTAGAGCACCGGTCTCCAAAACCGGGGGCTGGGGGTTCGAGTCCCTCCACTCCTGCCATCTGATTTGAAACCCCCTGAGGATAATCTCAGGGGGTTTTTTATGGAGGTGATCGTCGTCATTGCGCGGTTATTGAAACAGGCAATCCTGCAAAAGATCATCAAGGCGGCTGATGCGGCCGCGCACGGCTTTCAGCAGTTTATGCTCCTGGTCCGTCAGCTGGTCAGGGTCGATCATCGAGCTGGGGGGCAGGCCAGCGGCGATATCCGCGATTTGCTGGCGCAACACCAGCCGCATGCAGAACTGGACATCTTCCCCCAGTTGCAGGACTTCCGGCGGCACGGTTGACGTGTTCAGCACAGCGCGTGCGCGCTCGCCGCTATTGCGCGCCTGAACCCCGCGCGAAATGGCCATAATGCGCAAAAATTCCACCAGCGGCAGGAGCAGGTGACGTTTCACCTCATACCGCCCTTTGGTGAGTTTCAGCCCCCCGAAAAAGTTAACCCCGCCATGGTGATGGCCAATATTCTTCGCCAGCAGTTTCAGGAAATCAGCCTGGCGGGCGGCGCGGCCGGTGGTCGCCTGCTGGAGCCTTGTGCCCAACTGGCCATCGCCATAGACAAGGGCGAAATCAAAGAAAATATCCACCATCAAGACATCTTGCGGATTGGCGGAACGGCACCAGCCGCTGATGGTGTTGCGCCAGCTTGTCAGGGATTGGCACCAGGCGGCATTCGACGCCATCACCCCGCCTTTGCAATAGGGGATTCCCGCGGCATCCAGAATATCAGCGATATGCCCCCCCAGCTTCTGGAAATAGGATTGGATGGCCTGTGCTTCGGCTTCGGCAATCGGGGTGGATTTGTCATCATAGATGATGGCATGGTCCTGATCAGCCGCCAGCAGGCTTTCGCCGCGCCCCGCGGACCCCAGCACCAGCACCGCAAAAGGACGCGGGGGCGGGCCATCGCTTGCCGTCATCATCTCCTCCGCCAGGGCCGCCGCCCGCGCCAGGGCATGGCGGTATTCGCCGCTGATGACCGAGGCAATATCCGGCGCTGGCACCGCTTCGCTCAATAGTGATGCCGCCAGTGACGGCAGGCTCGACAAGGCCGTGGCCATATCCTGTGCCGATGACGCGTGCTGGATTTCATCCCCGATCATCAGCGCATCCGACACCCGTTGCCGGATGAGCTGACGCGTCGACAGCCAGCCAATGAGTTTCCCCGTCACATCCATCACCGCAAGATGGCGGATGTCATGCCGCGCCAGCCGCCCCAGGGCGACATGCATGTGATCACTGTCATTAACGCTGATCAC
>JAGWAQ010000092.1:0-6810 GCA_021296375.1 Alphaproteobacteria bacterium | reverse complement strand
ATGCCTTCAATCGCCTCAGGGCCGGTCCCGACGAACAGGCAATCGGCTCGATGCGCGCTCAAGGTTTTGGCAGCCTCAAGCAAGGTCGTGTTGCGGGGGCGGATCAAGGGTTCGGTCATCATGATCTCGCTGATGCGATGACGATAGGGGAACGGGTCAATGCGGGCGAGCGGCATGTTGCCCAGCGCTTCATCTTTCGGGCTGGCGACATCCACCCATCCGGCACGGGCGGTGGCCATCCGTTCGCCATCAAGCTGGGCGACGGCCCGTTTCGCATCCCCGAGGGTGATGATGGATTTTTCCCGCAAATCCGCCAGTAATGATTGGTAGAGCGCAAGCGAGATCACGGCATCGCCAAGCGCCGAGTGACGCCGCCCGGTGTCAATCGAGTAATGAGCGGCGAGGGAATCCAGATCCCCCATCATCAGCATGGCGTCACGGCCAAGCGCAATCGTCGCCAGTTGCCGCAGGCAAAGCGCCTGCCCCCAGCGCCATTCCATGCCGTGGCGGTCGGTTTCCGCGCTCAGGATGGCGAGGTCAAAGCCGATGTTATAGCCGATCAGGACACGGTTGCTGAGGCGATCCCGACAGGCGGAAAAGACCAGGGGGAAGGGCGGGGCCTCCGCCACATCTTCAGCGGTAATGCCATGGATAGCCGTGCTTTGCGGCGGGATGGCCGTGCCGGGGTTGACCAGAAATTCCGTGCCGTCACCAGCATCACCGCTGGCGGCAATCAGGCCGATCTGCAGCACCCTGTCCTGACGGGTATTCAGCCCCGTCGTTTCAAGATCAAGCGACAGGATGGGCAATTGGTCGAGTGGCATGGTGGCCAAGCTTGGCATAGGCTCCCCCGTAATTGACAGCCTTCAGATTAAGCGCTCTCAGGTGGCCTGACAAGACAGGGCTTTTCCCTGCCGCTCTAAAAAACCGCTTTCCCTTGCCTGGGTATAATGCTTCACTAAGCGCATAAAATTGAAGGGAGTCAGCTTGATGAAACGGATTTATGATTTCAGCCGAAATCCGGCGGAGCGCAATTACACCATCGCCGATCTGCAGGCACTGAAAGGCACGGATAAAACCCTCAGCATGGCGAACCCCGCCAATAATGATGAGGTGCGCGCCTGCGTTGAAGCGGGGATTGATCTCTTCGTTATTGGCGGTGACCAGATTGAAGACGTGCGCCGCATCGCCCCCGGTCATTTTGCCGGTGTCGGCAGCACCTGGGCGCAGTTCGGCTCGACGGCGGAGATCATGAGCCACGCTTTTGAGATGATGCGCAAGGGCGGCGATCTTTATTACACCCTGCGGTCCTATGACGTCATGGAAGCCCTCTCCAAAGAAGGCATCCCCGTGCAAAGTCACATCGGGTTGATCCCCACCTTCAGCCATTATTGCGGCGGGTTGCGCGGCTTTGGCCGCAAGGCCGATGAAGCCATGGAAATCTTCAAGACCTTACAGCGCATGGAAGATGTCGGCGTCGTGGCGGTGGAAGCCGAATGCATCGCCGAAGAAGTGCTGGCGGCGGTCAACACCAGGACCTCGATCGTCACCTTCTCGCTTGGGTCGGGCAAGGCTGGCGATGTCATCATGTCGTTTGTGGCGGATGTCTGCGGGGAGGCAAGCGAAGAAGACACCCCGCCGAAACACGCCTATGCTTTTGGCAATGTCGGGCGGCTTCACCAGCAGATTCATGACGAACGGGTGACGGCCTTGAAAGCGTTTCACGATGAAGTCTCAGCGCAGAATTTCCCCTATGCTGAAACCAATATCGGCATGCATAAAGGCGAGCAGGACAAATTCCTCGAAGCCCTGGACAAATGGTGCCCCACCCATGAATAGCGCCATGAATAATCTGATGAATAACCTGATGCCTGACCACTTGCCTGACCACTTGCCGGGTTGATATCAAGATGACCGATTTGCCTCCAGCCATTGGCGCGGCCCTGGCGCAAGCGCCACGTCACCCCATCGTCACCACGCCACCACCGCTCAATCGGCATGACCGGATTTCTGATGATCTCGGCATTGATCTCTGGATGAAGCGCGATGATCTGGCGGGGCCGAGTTTTGGCGGCAATAAATCCCGCCAGTTGGAATATTACCTCGGGGCGGCCCTGGCGGAAGGGGCGGACACGGTGCTGATCACCGGCGCGGTGCAGTCCAATTTTGTTCGTCTGGCGGCGGCGACGGCGGCGCAAGCGGGGCTGGCGGCGGTGGTTCAGCTCGAGGAGCGCGTCGATACCGATGATCCGCACTACCACCAATCGGGCAATGTGATGCTCAATCATCTGCTTGGCGCGCGCATCATCCGCTACCCTGTCGGTGAGGATGAAAACGGCGCCGACGCCGCGCTTTATGCCGAAGCGGAGCGGCTCAAGGCGGTGGGGAAACGTCCTTACGTCATTCCCCTTGGGGCCGATAAACCGCCGCTGGGGGCGCTCGGCTATATCCGCTGTATCGAAGAGCTGGGCCAGCAGGACGCGCCGGTTTTTGATGACATCGTGGTGGGCAGTGGCAGTGGCGCGACCCATCTGGGGGTGATGGCCGGGGTCAGGCTTTACCGCCCGGGAACACGGGTGACGGGGTCTTGCGTGCGGCGCGCTGAACCGCTTCAGCGGGATCGGCTTTTGGGCATGATGCCGGCGTTCAATGACCTGCTCAATACAGAAGGTTTTCTTGGTGAGGATGATCTTGATCTCTGGGATGGCGCTTTGGCCCCGGGCTATGGCCAGATCAGCGATGCCGGCGCCACGGCCATGGCGTTAATGGCGCAACTCGAAGGCCAGATGCTCGACCCTGTTTACACCGCCAAAGCTTTTGCGGGGGTGGTGGAACGCGCCCGCAACGGGGCCATTGCCAAAGGGGCAAAAGTGCTGTTCATCCATACCGGCGGGCTGGCGGGGCTGTTTGCCTATCAGGCGCAATTGATGGACTGACCACCGATGATATTGAAGCCCGATTGAGGATCAGCTAACATCCCTTCCCATCAGTTCAAGTTGTGTGATCAAAGGTAGTGGTGATGGCTGAATTTATCGAGCAAACCGAAGCGGAACAAGGCTTTGCCCAGCATTGGGACCGCTTTGTTAAGCCTAATTTTGACCATTACCAGCAGCATTATTACCGCTATCTTGCGCTCGCCCTTGGCGGTTTTGTGGCGGCGGCGGCGATGTTCTTTATCGGGGCTGGTTTTTTGCTGGGGGGCGAGGGCAGCAACGACACCAGCCTGAAAATCGCAACCCTGGTGCTGCTGGGCCTGTGTTGCGGCGGGGGGTATCTTGGTTATGTGCCGCTCAAACGCCTGACCGACGCTTCGGGCAATCAGCTGGCGCAGGCGTTGAACGCCCATTTCAAGTCATGGATCACCCCGATTGCCGACACATCTTCGCTTAAGGATTCCGGTGAATATTTACAGCAGGAAGGGCTGACCACCGCTGGCAGCGTCAAGATTTCCTCCGCCTATGAAGGGGAGACCAAAGGCACGCCGTACCTGTTTTACAATTGCCGCTACACCTCGCGTCGTTCGAACGGCAACAACAGTTCCACCACGGTGGTGACGTATCTGATCATTCACCTAAAGCTCAATGCCGAGATGCCCAGCGCCATCAGGATCAAGGTTGATCAGGGCATCATGAATATTTTTGGCCGCATCTTCACCCGCAAGAAAAACCTGCGGCTGGCCAATAAGGCGTTTGAGAAACGCTATGAAGTGTATTGCGATGACCTTGACCACGCGGCGTCGGTCATCACCCCTGAGCTGCAGGACTCCTTCGTGGGGATGCATCAATATTTCGCCACGGGCGAGCGCTGGTTCCATAAAAAATCGGAGATCAGCTGCCTGATTGAGGATGATGAGATGATCCTGTGCTTTTCAGGGCTTGATGACCTGACAGGGTTTAAGCTGGCGGGGCGATCGCCGAAAAAGATCGTCGACGCCGCCCATACCGCCATCCGCCAGATGACTCAAATCCCGTTTATTGTGGAGAACATGCGCGAGGTCGTCCCGCAACTGCATCACCGCTAGGTCAGGATATGATCGTTTTCATCGCCGCCAGGAACTGGGCGACTTCTGCTGAGCTGTTGTAATGGCACATGGACACCCGGATGCAGCCATCCAGCCCGAGGGGATCAAGGATATTGCCTGAATAATGGTCAGCCTTGCGCAGGTGGGTGCGGATGCCCTGATCATTGAGTTTTTTCACGACATCCACGGAAGCCATGCCATCAACGGTGATGGAGACCAGGCCTTCGCGCGCCGGGTTATCGACCCCGCCGATGATCGTCACGTCTTCCATTTCCGCAAGCCCGGGCAGGTTGCCCGTGCCGTGGATCATGGCATCGGTGAGCGATTGTTCATGGTCATGGATGGCCTTGCCCGCGGCGATGAATTTCTCGCGCTGGTCTGATGCGTCCGTCAGCTGTTCCCCGAGCCATTCCATGTAATTCACGACATCGGAAATCGTCGCGTAGGCGCCGGTGTCGCGGGTGCCGAGTTCCCAATTGCCTTCCGGTCCGCCGACAAGGCTGTCGTGGGGGAGGGCGGACATGCGGTCGGAGATCCACGCCATGCCATAGCCGTGGCGCGAGAACATTTTGTAGGGCGAGATGACGTAACCATCGACATCATAGGACGCGAGGTCGATCTGGCCATGGGCGGCATGCTGGATGCCATCAACGATAATAAAGCAGTCGGGGCTTGTCGCGCGGATGGCTTTTGAAATCGCCGCGACATCCATCCCCATGCCGGTCACAGGAGAGGTGTGCAGGATGGTCGCGACCCGCGTGTCGGGGGTGACGTTGCTGGCGTAATCTTCGGCATGGACCAGCCCGCGGTCATCATCATGGGTGATCAGCACATGGGTTTTGCCGCTGATCGGCGCCCAGCGCGCGGCGGCACTGCGGGTGGCGGGGTGTTCAACGGTCGAGCCCAGCACGATCCCGTCGGCATCAGTCCCGAGGCAGGCGTTCATGACAAGGCGAAAGATCAGTTCCGTGCCGCTTTCGCCGACAAAAAAATGCCCCCCCTTGGCGTTCATGAAGACCCGCAAATCTTCCTTGGCTTTGGTGATGACGCGCACCAGCTCATGTGAGCCGGGGTTATCCCGCCCCTGATTGTCGGGGATGGCGGCATAGGCCGCGGAATTTTCCACCACGCTGTTGAGGGTCAAGGCACCGCCAGCGTTTTCAAAAAACACCCGCTGGCCTTGCACGGGGCAATGGTCAACCTGGGCGAAACGGCTGCGGATGTCATCAAGCAATTGGTCAGAAAAAGCGGGCATGAAAATAACCTGTCGTAATCGGAAGGGTGAAACTCAAGATCTAAAATTGCCCGTTATTGCAAGCCAAGTCCAGCCCCTGCCATGCGCTTTCGCCTCAAAGGCGTTGAATTGCCGCAATTTGGGCGCGCGACCTCCTTGGCGACAATTGGTTTTGGCTGATTTTACCCATGGCTATTCGCGCGGGATTGGGCTATAGGACTGCTAGTTATTTTCAGCCCATTGGCGGGCCAACACTGGATTCCCTATGACCTCTTCAAAACTTGATCAATTCCTCTATGGCACGTCGCCAAACGGGGCCGCGCCGTCTTTGACTTCCCGCCAGGTGCTGGTGGATGGGCTGGCGGGGTTGACGGTCGCGCTGGCGCTTGTTCCGGAAGCCGTTGCCTTTGCCTTTGTCGCCGGGGTGGCGCCGCTGGTGGGGCTTTACGCGGCGTTTATCGTCGGGCTGGTGACGGCGGTCTTTGGCGGCCGTCCCGGGATGATTTCCGGCGCCACGGGTGCATTGGCGGTGGTGATGGTGGCGCTGGTCGCTGACCACGGGGTGTCGTATCTTTTTGCCACGGTGGTGCTGATGGGGATCATCCAGCTGGCGGCGGGGATTTTCCGCCTTGGCAAGTTTATCCGCATGGTGCCGCATCCGGTGATGCTGGGGTTCGTCAATGGCCTGGCGATTGTCATTGGCCTGGCGCAGCTCAAGCAGTTCCAGACGGTTGCCTCTGACGGCACGGCAAGCTGGTTGAGGGGGGCGGAACTTTACGCCACGCTTGGGCTTGTGGCCGCCACCATGGCGCTGATCTGGCTGACCCCGCGCCTCACCAAAATTATTCCAGCCCCGCTGTTGTCGATCGGGATTGTGACGGTGGTGGTGCTGGTCTTCGGGATCGACGTGCCGCGGGTGGGTGATTTGGCTGAACTCGCTGGCGGTCTGCCGAGCTTTGGCATCCCCCAGGTGCCGATGACCATGGAGACCCTGATGATCATCCTGCCTTATGCCGTGGTGCTGGCGGGGATCGGGCTTATCGAAAGCTTGCTGACCCTCAATCTTGTCGGGGATTTGACCAATCAGCGTGGCGGGGCGTCGCGCGAATGTTCAGCCCAGGGGCTGGCCAATGTGATCACCGGCTTCTTTGGCGGGATGGGGGGCTGCGCGATGATTGGCCAGTCCATGATCAATGTCAAATCCGGTGGCCGTACCCGCATCAGCGGCATCGTGGCGGCGTTGTTCCTGCTGATGTTTATTCTGTTTGCCTCTTCCCTTATCGAGCAGATTCCGGATGCCGCGCTGGTGGGGGTGAGGGGCATGGTGGTGAACGGCACCTTTGCAGGGGCGTCGCTCAAGACCTTGCCGAACGTCCCGTTTGCCGATGCTTTGGTGATCGTTGTGGGGACGGCGGGGACGGGCATTGCTGACCTTGCGCTTGCGGTTGTCGTGGGGGTCTTGATGTCGGCGCTGGTCTATGCCTGGAACGCGGCGAAGCGCATTCAGGCGTCAACCCGCCCGTCGGTGCGTGAAGAAGGCGCGATTGTCTATGAC
>JAGWAQ010000091.1 GCA_021296375.1 Alphaproteobacteria bacterium | reverse complement strand
CAAAACCAAGATTTACTGAATCTCATCAATTGGTAAACCAAAACGACAAATGCAGAACAAAAGGATGACGATGCATTATCAGAAAATAATACAATGAATCATGTATTTAGACAATGTTTTTAACCCATCCAATATGATGATTCGCTACTGCTTAAGGGAGGGGGTCACTTAACCTGAAGGGCATAACCCGTTCCACGCACGGTGCGGATAATATTGGGGTAGTCCTGAGCTGCCCCGACAGGGTTGTTCAGGGATTTGCGCAAGCGGCTCAGGTGAGTGTCCACGGTGCGTTCTTCGACGTAAACGCCATGCCCCCAGACAAGATCAATCAACTGCCCCCGGGAATACACCTGCCCCGGCCGTTCGATCAGGATGGTCAGCAGATGGTATTCCTTTGGCCCCAGTTCAACCTTGTGGCCATCGCGGGTCACCAGCATCTGGCCCGGGTAGAGTTTGAGGTCATCGAATTCCACGACATCGCTGACCAGCGCCGGACGGGCGCGGCGCAACAGCGCCTTGACCCGAGATACCAGCTCACGGGGGGAAAACGGCTTGGCGATATAATCATCGGCGCCGGTATCAAGCCCAAGGGTGCGGTCCCCTTCCTCGCCCCGCGCCGACAGGATAATGATCGGCAGGTCACGAGTGGCGGATTGCGCCCGCAAGGTGCGGCACAGCTCAATCCCTGACATTTTCGGCATCATCCAGTCAAGGATGACAAGGTCGGGCTGCTCGTCCTCAATCAACATCAGCGCGGCCTCGCCATCAGGCGCGCTAACCACGTCAAACCCCGCCTGAACAAGATTAAAACTCAACAATTCCAGCTGGTTAACTTCATCTTCCGCAACAAGAACTTTAATGGCCATGTTTAAGATTTCCTCGTCGTTTTCACGCGCTGATGGTGGGGAATTTTACCGTAAAGGTGGTCGAAACACCAAGCGTGCTCTTGACCGAAAGCTGGCCACGGTGGCGGTTGACGACGTGCTTGACGATCGCCAGCCCCAGCCCGGTCCCGCCAATCTGGCGTGAGCGGGCCTTGTCCACACGGTAAAATCGTTCGGTGAGCCGCGACAGGTGGTGGGATTCAATCCCCTCCCCGAGGTTAATGACATCAAACAGCATGGTGTCGGGCTTGGGGGCCGTGATGCGGACCGTGACTTGCGTTTCACGACGGCCGTATTTGATGGCGTTCTCCAGCAGGTTGACAAAAACGCCGGTGATCTCGTCAGGATTGCCAAGCATGGATTGCGGGGCGGTGCGGTCATCGCGCTGATCATCAATCACGATCGACATGCCGCGTTGTTCCGCCATCCCCGACAGGGTATCCATCACCGAGCCGACCAGATTAAGCAGATCGACCTGCTGGTCAGGGATGATATGCTCCATCACCTCAACCCGTGACAGGGACAACAGATCATCGATCAGTCGCGACATCCGCCCCGCCTCTTCATCCATGATGGTAAGGAACCGTTGCCGCGTCGCCTCATCCTCGACATCACCGCCCAGCAAGGTTTCAATGAACCCCGCCAGGCTGGTCAGGGGAGAGCGCAATTCATGGCTGACATTGGCGACAAAATCCCGCCGGACTTTTTCAAGATTGCGCTGGAGCGTCATGTCAAGCAGCAGCATTGCCACGAGGTCATCATTCAGGCGGCGGAACTTGAGGTGAAATTCCCGATCCACCTCACTTTCAAGATGAAAATTCATCTCTTCTTCGATGTTCTGCTCGACCGCTTTGGTGAAGGCGTCAATGACGTCATCCTGATGAAAAACATCACCGATGGTCTGGCCCACCAGCTTATCCCCCAGAAACCGCACCGCCGCGCTGTTGACATGCATGATCGCGCCCTGATGATTGGCGAGGATCACCCCGTCAACCAGCATTTCGGTAAGGCGATTGCTGTCCACCAGATAGGCGGCGGAATCTGCGCCCGTGCCAGACATGCCTGAACTGGAAGGGACGGTGCCAGCAGGGGTGGTGCCGACGGGGGTGGTGCCGGCGGGGGTGGTGCTGGCGGGAGTGGTGCCGGCGGGGGTGGTCGATGGCGGCATGGCGCGAGCTCTCTTATGACGGGTGTCTCTGGCGGCAGGAATCACGGCCTCACTATAATTTACCCGGACGCAATAGGCAAACCACAAGACACGAACCTCAAGACGTGAACCGCGGATGGCATTTGGCGCTTTCTTCATCCTCACGCAAGCGATAGGATGAAGTTTCCTTCCCCAGGCAGGATAACGGCAGGCAAGATGACGGCAGGCAAGATGACGGCAGGCCCCGGGCAAGGTGACAGCAAGCAAGGTGACGGCACATGAATATTTCCACCATCATGACAACGACGCTGGTCTGGCTTGGCCTTACCGCAAATGCCATGGCGCAACCTGTGCTTGAGCAAATCGGGCCAGCGCTCGACCATCCCTGGGGGATGGATTTCATCAGTGATGACGAGCTGCTGGTGACGGAACGGTCCGGCGGCATGCTGCGGATCAACCTTGAAACCGGCGCGCATCAGCGGATCGGCAACCTGCCTCCTGTCGCCGCCTATCAGCAGGGCGGCATGCTGGATGTGCAGGTTGACCAAACCCGCGCTGACCCAAGGACGATCTATTTCTGCTACGCCCAGCCGCTTGCCAGTGGCACCGTCACCACCATTGCCCGCGCGACGCTTGACGCTGATCGCCTGTCGGGAATGACGGTGATCTTCGCCGCCAACAACCCCCGCCCCCAGGGCTATCATTACGGCTGTCGGTTGCGGTTTTCCGGCGGGTATCTTTTCGCCAGCCTTGGCGATCGCGGGCAACGGCATAACGCCCAGAACCCGTCGATCCACGATGGCTCCATCCTGCGGCTTAACCTTGACGGCACGGCCCCTGCCGATAACCCGAGACGGCCGGACTGGGCACCGGAAATTTATTCCATCGGCCACCGCAACCCCCAGGGCATGGCCGTCCACCCTGAAACCGGGGCGATCTGGACCCATGAGCACGGGCCGCGCGGCGGCGATGAGATCAACATCATCACCGCAGGGGGGAATTACGGCTGGCCCGTCGTCAGCCACGGGACAGAATACCGCAATGGTGAGCCCGTCAGCGCGTATAAAACCAAGCCCGGCTATGAAGACCCGTCATGGGTCTGGTTTCCGTCCATCGCGCCGTCAGGCATGGCGTTTTACCCCGCCCGAAACGGCAAGGTGATGTTCCCTGAACTGGCGGGGGGCGTGCTGGTGGGATCGCTGAAATTCCAGCGGCTTTACCACGTCGCGCTGGCGGCGGAGGGCGGCCCCGCCTCAGAACAGATTGCCTCAGAACAGATTGCCTCGGAACAGATTGTGGTTGATCAAACGCTCGGGCGGGTGCGTGACGTCAAGGTGGCGGCGGACGGGGCGATCCTCATCCTCAATGACGCCAACCCCGACAGCGACCCCGTGGGGGGCCTGTTCCGCCTCAGCCAGTGACAACGGCTTGAGAGGGGGGGCTAATAAACAATATCGAAATCGCCGGTGATGGCCAGTTGCATCGCCTCTTTCAGGGCCGCCATATAGGCCGGCACATTCTGGCGGATGACATTGGTGTGGCTCGGGGCAAAAATACGGATGTCATAGCGCGCCAGAAACTCGTCGATCTGTTGGCCCACCACCTCGGCATCGGCCCAGCGCAACCAGGCAAACACCGTGCGGTTGGTGGTCGAGACAACTTGCTTGAAATGTTCCGGCGAATAGCCGGTCTCCTCCATCTCATCCATAAAGCGGAAGCACTGGTGTTCGTTATGGTCATTGAGCGCCCAGTCAACAGGGCATAAAAACCCGGTGTGATGTTCATAAATCCATTGCGTCAAGGCATGGTCGACAAACAGCGGCTTGATGATCTCGATCTTGTGGGTGCCGAGGTCCAGAACATCGCCGTAATCAAGCAGTCTGGCGTCCCCCAACCCGTGGACTTCATAATGGTCATGGCCGCCGACCGTCAGCACCTCAAGGTCAGGGTGGGCGCGGCGGATGGCGGCGGTGTTGCCGGCATGGGGCAGTTCGGTATGGCTGATCCAGAGGTAATCGAGCTTGCGGCCATCGAGCAAATCCTCAAGCGCTTTCAGCACGGTGTGGTGCTGCGCCGGGCCAAGCGTGTCGATCATAAAGGTCTTTTCATCAAGAAACAGGTATGAGCTGTAGATGATGTCATTGGCGGTCGGGTCGAGCAACGGGTTGCTGCGGGCGAAATCATCCGCGAAACCGCCGTTCCATTCCTTCGCCCCGGGGCCAATGCAATGGCAAATCCAGTAAATCTGCGGGGTGATCTGGCGAACCGCCACGCGGGTGTCCACTTCGCCATAAATCGCATCGGCGGGGACAGGGCAGATATGGGCGTCAGGGCTCATGAACAAATCTCCAGCATGGCTTGATGAAAACGCGCCGTGCAGGTGGCGATATTCCCCCGCATGGCGTTACCGTGGGTGGGGGCGATCACCTGCACCGACCGTTTGCCAAACACCTTGTCGATATCAGCGTTGACTTTATGCCCCGCCACTTGCGGCAGAAACCGAAAGGCGCTGTCATGGTAGCGCTTGATCCAGTCCACGGGGATGCCCTCCGCCAGCTCATCATCAAAAGCCGCATCCGCTGACGCCGGAAACAAATAGCCAAAGGCATCGGCCGTAAACAGCGTGCCGGTGGCGGCATCATACATCCAGTGGGTGCCCGGCTGGTCTTTCAGAATCCCGTCAAGGAAAGAAATATGCCGCCCGCCATAACTCTCTTCCGTGCCGGCGTAAGCGAACATCACCTGATCTGCCGTCACCCACCATGGCAATTCGACATGGGGTAAAATCCCGCTCGAAACCACCAGCCTGGCGTCAGGCCATTGGTTCAGGATCACCGAAAGGTTGCCGGTATGCGGCAGTTCCGTATGGGTCAGAAAAACATAACCAAGGGGCGTGTCCCCCAACAGTTGCTTCAACTCATCCATAATATCGTGGCTGTGAACATGGGAGCCAGCATCAAAAACCAGGGGGCAGCCGTCATTCAGCAGGACGTAAACCCGCACCGCTTCGTGCCAGCCGTCATGGCCCGCCACGCTGCCGCCGATTTGATAGAGATCATCCTTGACGTGGCGGATCATGCCCGGCCCTCCATCGTTATCCTGTCAAAAAACCGTAAATCGTTTTTGATCAGGACGGAAGAGGAAAATTACCCATGATGACCGCGGATGGGCGCGGCTCTTAAACACCATCTGCGCGGCGGGGTAAATTGTGGTATCATTAGAAAAAATAAATTAACAACCGCAACAATCAAGGGAGAATGAATAATGAGCTGGATTATTGGATTGAAGTTTTTTCACTACCTTGCGCTGTTTCTGGCGGGGGGACTTGGGGTTGGCAATTCGGTCAAGGCGAAAGCCCATATGAAGGCCGGGCAACCGCCGACACCACCGGTGCAGGCCACCATGATGACGCTGGCCAGGCTCGGGCTTGCGGCGATCATCATCCTGTGGGCAACGGGGATCGCTCTTGTCTATCTTGTCTATGGCAGTTTTGACCTTGGCTGGGCGTTCCACATGAAGCTGTTGGGCGCAACCCTGCTGTTGATCACGATCTTTACGCTCAATATTCACCTTGCCGACAGCGCGAAAAAAGGCACCCCGCCAAACCCGAAATTCATGGCCATGGTGCCGATGGTGGCGCGGTCTTCGCTCGTGCTGGTGCTGCTGGGGGTCGCGATCGTCACCACCGGGGCTTAACGGTTTGCCCCGCGAATAGCGTTAATCACCGCGGCGGTGACCTCCGCCGTGGTGGCATTGCCGCCGACATCCGGCGTCATGATGCCATCGGCGCAGACCTGTTCCACCGCGCTGGTGAGGATCTGGGCTTCTTCCGCCAGGTCGAGATGTTCAAGCATCTGCGCCCCTGTCCAGAAGGTCGCGACAGGGTTGGCAATGCCCTTGCCGGTGATGTCAAAAGCCGAGCCATGGATGGGTTCAAACATGGACGGAAAACGGCGTTCAGGGTCAATATTGGCGGTTGAGGCCACCCCGAGGCTGCCCGCCAGGGCACCCGCCAGATCCGACAGAATATCAGCATGCAGGTTGGTGGCGACAATAGTATCAAGGGTTTCGGGCTGGAGCGTCATCCGCACGGTCATGGCGTCCACCAGCATTTTATCCCAGGTGACGTCGGGAAACTCGGCGCTCACCTCTTCGGCGATTTCATCCCACATCACCATGCCGTGGCGTTGGGCATTGGATTTCGTCACCACCGTCAGCAATTTGCGCGGCCGCGATTGCGCCAGTTGGAACGCGTAGCGCATGATACGGGTGACGCCCACACGGGTGAAGATCGCCACTTCCGTGCCGACCTCTTCGGGCATGCCTTTATGGGCGCGGCCACCATGGCCGGAATACTCGCCTTCGGAGTTCTCACGCACGATCACCCAATCCAGATCCCCTACCCCGGCGTTGCGCAGGGGCGAGTCAATCCCGGGGATGATCTTGGTGGGGCGGACATTGGCGTATTGGTCAAAGCCCTGGCAGATCGGCAGGCGCAACCCCCAGAGGGTGATGTGGTCCGGCACATCTTCTGCCCCCACCGCGCCAAAATAAATCGCGTCAAAATCCTTCAGGGTGTCGAGCCCATCCTGCGGCATCATCTCGCCATGGGCCTTGTAGTAATCCGAACCCCAATCGAAATGAGTAAAATTCAACTCAGCCCCGCCACTGCGGGCGCAAACAGCGTCAAGCACCTCAATGCCAGCGGAAATCACCTCTGGCCCAATGCCATCAGCGGGAATAGACGCGATCTGGAATTTTTTCATAACATTACCTTAACGTGATACGGGCTTAACGTGATACGGGCTTAACGTGATA
>JAGWAQ010000090.1 GCA_021296375.1 Alphaproteobacteria bacterium | reverse complement strand
TCAAGGTGTGCTGATAGCCGTTGTGGGATTTCGTCTCGCAGAACAGGTTGCCGTCGGCGGTCTGGGCGGCACGAAAACAGGGGATGGCCAGCATCCAGAACCGCAGGGCGGCCCAGAACCCTTTCGGCTTGAGGCCAGTGACAGAAATATACATGGGAAGACTCGTTGTGGGCATTGATGTTGTTGGCATTTATGTTGTGGCCATTGGTGTTGTGGGCATTGATGTTGTGGTCATGACATAGAGCGCGATCGCCGCTGTGTCCAGTGCGGTCGGCCTTGGCAAATCCAGCGGCTGAACCCCCATCAGAACAAGAGATGCACCGCGAATAAGGTGATGCCGGGGAAAGCCGTCAGGATAACGACGCGCACGAGGTCACTGGCGACAAACGGCAGAACCCCGCGGAAGCTTTCGGCGAGCGGCACGTCTTTCGCCAGTTTATTGATGACAAACAGGTTCAGCCCCACCGGCGGGGTGATCAACCCCACCTCCACGACGATCAGCACCAGCACCCCGAACCACAGCGCCGCTTCTTCCGGCCCCATGCCGAAATCAAGGGTCTGGAAGACCGGGAAGAACACCGGAATCGTCAGGATGATCATCGACAGGCTGTCCATGAAACACCCGAGGATCAGGTACACCACCAGGATCACCGTCAGGATCAGGTAAGGGTTGACGTCAAGGGCGCCGACAAAAGCGGCGGCTTCAAACGGCACCCGCGAAAACGCCAGAAAACTGTTGAACAGCGCCGCCCCCAGCAGGATGGCAAAAATCATGGCGGTGGAACTGGCGGTTTCCAGCACGGCGTCCTGAAAGGCGGGCCAGGTCAGCTCCCCCTTCAGGTAGGCGTAAAGACCGGTGGCCCCTGCCGTGGCGGAGAACCAGCCCATGTAATTCCCGCCATAGACCAGCAGGAAAATCGCCTTCACCGGCCAGATGGTGATGAGCGCCGCCCCGCGTTCCCGCCAGGATGTTTTCGGCTGGGGGGTTTCTTTTTCTCCGCCATAGTTGACCATTAAGCCAATCGTCACCATGTAGCCGAGAATGGCCAGAAAACCCGGGATGAACGCCGCCATAAACAGCTTGGCGATATTCTGTTCCGTCAGGATGGCATAGATCACCAGCACCACCGACGGCGGGATCAAAACCCCGAGGGTGCCGCCCGCCGCCAGCACGGCGGTGGACAGCCGGTCCGAATAGCCGTGGTTGCGCAATTCCGGCAAGGCGACCTGGCCCATGGTGGCGGCGGTGGCAAGAGACGAGCCGCAAATTGCCCCGAACCCGCCGCACGCCGCAATCGCCGCTTGCGCCAGCCCCCCGCGGCGATGCCCGACAAAGGCTTTTGCCGCCTGAAACAAGGCGCGGGACAGCCCGCCGCGACTGGCGAATTGCCCCATCAGCAGGAACATCGGGATGACCGACAGGGAATAGCTCGAAAAGGTCGAATAGGTGATGGTCTTCATCTGCGCCATGAACGGCGCCCAACTGCCGAGGATCATCACCTGCCCAACAACGCCAACAGCAAACATCGCCAGCATGATCGGCACCCGCATCAGGATCAGCACCAGCATCACCGGCAGGGAAAGAAGGCCCATTTCAAATGGCGTCATGGCAGATCATCCCCCGGCGCGTAGTTGCGCAGAATGGACAGGCTGGCCATCGCCGCGCAGACCACCCACAGCATGCTGGCGGGAAGGGAGGCGGCGTAGCCCCACCAGACCGGAAACTGGATGATGAATGTGGTCTCCCCCCAGTTCAGCTTGTCCATCATGCCCAAATAGAGCTGGCGGCAGATGACAAACGCCATCACCATCATCGCCAGTTGGCTGATCAAGGCGATCCCCCAGGACAGGGGGTAGGGGAAATGCCGTGCCAGCACATCAACGCTGACATGGCCAAACCGCATCTGGCAATAGGGCAGGGCGCAAAACACCACAAAGGCGGTGCCATGTTCGATCAGCTCGAAATCCCCCTGAATGGGGCCAAACCCATAGGCATTGATGCCGCGCCCGATGACAGAGATTACCGTCATCACCGCCAGCAGCAGCAGCACAATGCCCCCAAGCTTGGCCAATTGCCGCGCGCTCCAGTCAACATAATCATGGGATGTGGTCAGCATGGCGGTGGTGCCTTCCAGCAGGTTCATCGGTCGCGATCAAAAAAAAATCTGCCCCCGATACCTATCAGGGGCAGATCAAAATGAAAAGACGTAAACACCCGATGTGACCACGGGGCGTGAAAACGGGGCATGACGCCGGGGTTTATTTTTCAGCGGCGATCGCGGCACGCGCGGCGGCCACCAGCCCGGCGCCATCAAGGCCCTTGCCGTTCATTTCCGCAATCCAGCCGTCGATCACGGGCTGGGCGGCGGCTTGCCAAGTGGCTTTCGCCTCGGCGTTCAGGAAGACGACTTCATTGCCGGCGTCGCGGGCGATTTTCAACCCCACCTTATCGGCATCGTCCATCACCTTGCCGAAAGCCCGTGCCATTTCAACGCCGGAATGGGCGTCAAGGATGGCGCGCAGATCAGCCGGCATGCTGTCGTATTTCGCCTTGTTCATGATGACGCCAAACGTCGCGGTATAAAGGCCGGTGTCGCCTTCAAAACCCATATGGCCATCGGTCAGCTGAGCGACCTTCAGGGGAACGGAAACCTCGTAAGGAATAACGGCGCCGTCAATCACGCCTTTCGAGAGGGATTCCGGCACAGCAGGAACCGGCATGCCAACAGGGGTCGCCCCCAGTTCCTTCAGCATGCCTGTAATGACGCGCGTCGGGCCACGGAGCTTTTTGCCCTGCATGTCAGCCAGCGATTTCACCGCCCCGCCTTTGGTGTGGATGATGCCCGGGCCATGAACATGGAACCCCAGCGGATGAACTTCCTTGAAGTCGCCCATGCCATTGGCCTCCATGTATTTCTGGAAGGCGACGGAGCCTTGTTCGGCATTGCCTGTCATGAACGGCAATTCAAAGGCTTCGGCGGTTGGGAACAGGCCGGGGGAATAGCCCAGCACCGTCCAGATGATATCAACAACCCCGTCACGCGCCTGACCATACAAGGATGGCGGTGATCCCCCCAATTGCATGGAAGGGTAGTGCTGGATTTCAATCCGGCCGCCGGACTCAGCTTCAATTTTTTTGATCCAGGGCTCAATGCCTTTACCAGGGATGGCCGAATGAAGCGGCAAAAACTGGTGGAACCGAAGGGTGACTTCAGCGGCTTGCGCGCTGACGGCCAGAACGCTGGCGGTCAAGGCGGCTGAAATCAGGGTTGCGATTTTTTTCATCTTTGTCTCCAGTATCAGAAGAAACATGGACGTTACTGCAACCCTGCAGGTTTTCCAAACGAATTTATGCAGAAATCCACGGCAAAACGCCGTTTTTCCGTCTTTTTCTGGTGCTGTTGCCCGCCGTCCTTTACCCCGCTTGCTGGAACCCCAGGCTATAGCGCTCCGAGAGTTCCGCCCCAAGGTAATCGGCGAGGGCTTCCATGGCAAAAATGGAGGCGCGGTCTTCCGCTTCTGAATTGTAATTGGTGTTGGTGTTGATGTCGTAAAAATAGCTGACGCCATCACCGCCGGTGACGAATTCAAACGCCGCCACATCCAGCCCTTCATTGGCCATCAGCATCTGCATTTTCGGCACCAGTTGCTGGCCCAGGGGGCTGGCGGCAAAATCAGCGATAATGTCAAAGCTGTAACGGGGGCTGCTTTCGGTTGCGCAAATACCGCCCTCAAGCGAGCAAACATCAGCAGGGCAAAGCTCAAACCCGTTTGAGGTGTCGACCTTGACGGCATAAATGCAATCGCCACCAATGAATTCAACCCTTGTGATGGTCTGGTCATGGGGCTGGATATACTGCTGAACAAGGGTCAGCCCATCGACGGAATCTGAATACAGGTCACCTGAAATATAGTCACGCACCGCCTCTTCGGATTTCAGCAATTGCACCCCGAGCCCTTTACCGGCGCGATTGTGCTTGGTGATGACGTCGTCAAAAGGCAGGCGTTGATAAGCGGCGGGGATATCTTCAGCCGCCGATACAGCAATGGTGTGCGGAACCGGAAGGCCAACCTTGGCGAGCGCGGCGTATTGGACCAGTTTCGAGATTTCAAGATTGAGCGCGCTGCGGCCATTCAAGGTGCGGCGGCCCTGCGCTTCAAGCCAGGCCAGCACCCCGGCGGTGGTCTCCGGCGCAAAGCGATTGCCGCGGGTGTGGGAAGACGCGCTCATGCGATTGTAAAAAACACCCTCAGGGGCCGGGGTGGCCATGTCGATCGTTGCCGTCGACATATCCCAGTCGGCATAAGCAATACCGCGCGCTTACAGCGCAGAAAACAGCGGCGCGGTCCATTCGCCGTTTTCATGAATGACATGGACTTTCGGTTGCGGGGAAAGGGTCTGGCTGAACATTTCGCATGGCTCCAACAGAAGGGGTGAAGCATGTTTTTTAAGATATTTTTGCGAAATGGCGAAAGAAAGACAGGAAAAAAGGAACGATATTCTACTGTTGGTAAGTATATGAGAATAATTTACCAAACGATTGGGGTTTCCCGCAATGCCATTCCTACAGGGTCATGCCGCGGGGGGTGCGGTTAACCGTTGGTAAAACTGTCGGCGTAGCGATCCCGCAGGATGTTTTTCTGCACTTTGCCCATGGTGTTGCGCGGCAGTTCATCCACCAGCTCAATCCGTTTCGGTTGCTTGAACCGCGCCAGTTTGGCGTTGATGCTGGCGGTCAGGGCGTCAAGGTCCAGCCCGTTTTTTTCGGCCACCAGCACCGCCACCACGGCTTCACCAAAGTCCGGATGGGGGGTGCCGATGTCAGCGGATTCCAGCACCCCGTCCTCGTCATCCAGCACCAGCTCGATTTCCTTGGGGTAGATGTTGTAGCCGCCAGAAATGATCAGGTCTTTGGACCGCCCCACGATGTGGATATACCCGTCGGCATCTTGCCTTGCCATATCGCCGGTGATGAAAAACCCGTCGGGGCGGAATTCCTCGGCGGTTTTCTCCGGCATCTGCCAATAGCCGGAAAAGACGTTTGGCCCCCGCACTTCCAAAACGCCAATCTCGCCATCGCGCAGGGTGGCGCCGGTCCCGGCATCGCAGATCCTGACCTCTACCCCGGGCAGGGGAAAGCCCACCGTGCCGGCGCGGCGTTCGCCATCATAGGGGTTTGAGGTGTTCATGTTGGTTTCCGTCATGCCGTAGCGCT
This sequence comes from Alphaproteobacteria bacterium, assembly GCA_021296375.1. Taxonomy (GTDB): domain Bacteria; phylum Pseudomonadota; class Alphaproteobacteria; order Puniceispirillales; family UBA1172; genus JAGWAQ01. Next base: position 3,933 of record JAGWAQ010000090.1, on the reverse strand, counting down.
CCAGAATCTTCTGCCCCGTGCGCTCTTCGAACTGGATATGGGTTTCCGCCAGCAAGGGCGCACTGCCGGAAATAAACAGCCGCATATGGGCGGCGGCATCTCGGCTGAAGCGATCATCCCCCAGCAGGCGGGTGTAAAAGGTCGGGACCCCCATCATGGCGGTGGTGGTGGGCAGGTGGCGGAGCACGTCATCAAGATCAAAAGCCGGCAACACCACCATCGACGCCCTCGCCACAAGGCAGGTGTTGATCGCCACGAACAGCCCGTGGGTGTGGAAGATCGGCAGGGCATGGAGCAGCACATCATCCGCCGTGAACCGCCACAGCTCGCGCAAGGTCAGGGCATTGGACAGAAGATTGCCATGGCTCAGCATCGCGCCTTTTGACCGCCCTGTGGTGCCGGAAGTGTAAAGAATGGCGGCAAGATCATCCGCCGCGCAGGGGGTGGTGTTGATCCGTGTCGGGGCCGCATGCGCCGCCGCCATCACACTGCCCTTGTTTGACGAACCGGCGTTTGGCGAACCGGCGTTTGGCGAACCGGCGCCGCCCATGGTTTCCAGCCTTGCGCCAGCGGTTTCAGCGACCTCACGCAGGGTCGCGGCATGGCCAGGATCACAGATAAAGACGGCGGGACGCGCGTCATTGAGGAAATAGCTGACTTCCGCCGGGGTATAGGCGGTGTTGAGCGGCAGGAACACCGCCCCGATGCGAATACAGCCCAGATAGAGAAACACCGCCTCGATTGATTTTGAAACCTGGACGGCGACGCGATCGCCTTTCCTGACGCCATATGCGGTGAGGACATGGGCGAATTGCGCCGAGGCGGCGCGGGTATCCGCGTAGCTGAAGACGCGGCCATCAGGGCATCGCGCAAACGGCGCGGCTTCATTACGGGCGGCGTCAGGAGCGGCTATATCCGGGGCGGTATCCGGGGTAATATCCGGGGCGGAATCCGGGGATGCCCCCAACAGCCCGTCAAACAATTCATTCGCCATGCCCAACCTCTCTCTGCCCGCGTTTGCCTCAGGCGATGATTGTACGGCGATTGAGCAATGGGTCAACGGGGGGCGTCAACAGGGGAGAGGTTAATCTTACTGGGAAACGATGATGCTTCCACTGTAACCTCAAGATTCATTTTTAGACGCATATCACTAAAAGAAAACGCAAAACCTATGGTCAGCATGATAAGAACAGGTATGATTATCAGGCTGTTTTTTCCTAAAATTTCATAATTTAGTTTTGGGACACAAATTTTAATCATAGCACTCTCCGGTGTAGCGTGTTCCTTGTGACGTTGGCCACAAGGAAATCGGGGAAGTTGAGGCGGAAAAAAAGATGAAGTTCCGTCAGGAATTTTTCTGGATAAGTAATAGCAGACTTTCACTTGTCTGTTCTTCTGGTGGTTCTGGGTCACTACAGAACAAGACTAAAAAATGAAAGAAGTCAGCAGTTGTTGTTACGATAAATCTTCGCAGAAAGTGAGTCAATGCCAAAGATGAAATTTTTATTATTTTCAGTTGTTTAGTTAGCCCTTTTGGATAATTAGCATTTTTTTAGGTAACAGCGGCTTCAGATAGTTGGCGTAACGATTAATGGCAGAATACACAAAAGAAAACCGCCCCCAGCCGAAGCCAGAAGCGATTATCTGTCAAAGCTTGACCGTTGGAAAATGCAAGCCTTAGAGGAACGAAATCTATATGTTATCTTGCGAGTTAAATTTATCTGATTTTATGTGATTTACCAATCACAATGTTGTAACCCGGGGTAGCTTGATTTCATCGCTGTTGAAGGAGAATGTCAGCCGGAATTACCGCATCGCCCCGGAACACGCAAAATTGCATCAACAAATCATAAAAGAAAAATTGGTGCCCAGGAGAAGACTCGAACTTCCACGACCTTGCGGCCACTGGCACCTGAAGCCAGCGCGTCTACCAATTCCGCCACCTGGGCACAGGTGCTGTAAACACCCCGCAATGTAGCGATACCGCCCGGTCTGTCAATTGCTTTTTGGTGAAGACGCGCAAAAAACCAAAATTTCTGGCCCTGGCCTTCACTCAAGCCTAGGAAACCGCCGCCCCTTGGCTTATAAGATGTCCATCAAATTCAGATGTCGCGCCGTTCGGGGGTCTTTATGAATCTTTCACACGCTACTATTGCCGTTATTGGCGGCACCGGTTTTATCGGTCGGAACATTGTGGAGCAATTGGCACGCCATGGCGCCCGCATCAAGGTGCTGGCACGCAACGCGGACCGCGCGAAGTTCTTGAAGCCGATGGGTGATGTCGGGCAAATCTCTGTTGTTGGCGGTGATGCGCTGAACGACGACGCGCTCAAGACGGTGATCGACGGTTGCGACGCGGTCATCAATACCATCGGGATTCTGGCGGAAAGCGGGGCGCAGAAATTCGCGTCCCTGCAAGCGGAACTGCCGGCCCGCATCGGCCGCATCGCCAAGGCCAGGGGCATCTCTTCTGTTGTCCAGATCTCCGCCATTGGCGCCCCAGTGTTTATGCCCGCAGTAAAGTGATGGGGGAGAAAGCCTTGCTCAAAACCTGTCCTGACGCGGTCATCCTGCGGCCCTCGCTGGTGTTTGGGGCTGGCGACGGGTTTTTTAACCGTTTTGCGTCGATGGCGGTGCTGGCGCCGGGCCTGCCGTTGGTCGGTGGCGGGGGCAATCTTGTCCAGGCGGTCTATGTCGGTGATGGCGCGGCGGCGGTGATCGCCCCCCTGACCATGCCTTCGGCGAAAGGCCAGATTTTTGAACTCGGCGGCCCCCAGGTGATGAGCTTCCGTCAGGTCATGGCCTATATCCTGAAAGGCATCAACCGCAAGCGGATGCTGCTGCCGATCCCGCATCCGGTGATGGCGCTGGCGGCAACGGCCCTGTCGGTTCTGCCCAACCCGCCGGTGACGCGTGACCAGCTCAAGCTGTTGAAATTTGACAATGTCGTGGGCAAAGGGGCGAAAACCCTTGAAGACCTCGGCATCGCGCCGACACCTGTTGACCTGATCGTGCCGAGCTATCTTGAACGCTATCAGCCCGGCGGCCGCTTCGCTTAAGCAGGGCTATCCTTAAAACGCATAGACACTTGCCAGCAGGATGACCCCGATCACCACGCGGTAAATCACAAACGGCATAAAGCCAATGCGCTGGATGATGGCCATCATGGCGCTGATTGACAGAAACGCCACCACCATGGCGATAAAGGCGGCGATCAGCATCGGGACCAGCACATCGGTCTGGCCCGCGGCCAGCACCTCACGCCCTTTCAAAAGCCCTGAGCCGAGAATAACGGGGATCGACAGGATCATCGAAAACCGTGCCGCGGCACGTCGGCTAAGTCCGATGGCGCGTGCCGCTGTCATGGTGATGCCGGAACGGCTGGTGCCGGGGTTAAACGCCAGGACCTGGGCAAAACCGATCACCACCGCGTCGCTGATATTGACGGTGACAAACCGCCGATGCCCCCTGGATTGATCCGCCACCCCGAGGATGATCCCGAAAATCAGCGTCGCCCAGGCAATCACCTCAACATTGCGCAACAGGTCGATCAAATGGCCCTGGGCATTCAACCAGTAGCCGATCACCACGGTGGGGATGGTGGCGATAATCGCGGAGACCGACACCCCCAGTTGATCACGGTGATGACGACCCCCGGTCAAGACGCTCAAGGTCATGCGTTTGATGTCGCGCCAGTTGTAGGCGATCACCGCGATCACCGTGCCGACGTGAACCGCCACATCCATGGCCAGTCCCGGGTCGTCGTAACGAGAGGCATTGTGCAGAAGGTTCAGGTGCCCTGAAGAGGAGATGGGGAGGAATTCCGTAATGCCCTGAATGAGTGCAATCAGGAGTATTTGCTCGGTCATATCATCATCCTCTTAACCTATTGCGTCCAATATGACTGAAATTGGCGGGTTTGACCAAGATTTT
>JAGWAQ010000089.1 GCA_021296375.1 Alphaproteobacteria bacterium | reverse complement strand
CGCCATAATATCTTGTCCTCAACTCAGGGCTGACCAGGTATTTTTGGGTCAGGACTTCGATCATGATGACCCCAAATAAATTATTAATAACAACAATCAAACTGCTGTTGAGGATTACTCCATCAATATCATCCCGAAACAACTTGATAAAAGCCAACGGAAACAAAAACCACATGGCCATCAATTGAAGGGCAAGAATAAGTGAGGCTATAATATTGCTTGATATCAACACGGATATGGCAATACATGTCATTAATGTGATTATCGAAATGGAGCCGGGCGGGCAAATAATTTTCCCGGCCGTGAACCATTGCCGGAAATACAAAACCGCGCCTAAGCCAATTGTAATCAGTATCGAAAGACGTGGCAGATCAAGATGACCAATATATAACCTCACCCCCATGCCGTGAGGAACCAGTAGAATAGCCCCCAGCACAACTAATGATGCCAGAAACACTTTTGATTTAAAGATTGAAAAATCAGACATCGAGTTGGATACAGGTTTGTACAAGAATAACATCCTAACAAATTAATTGTTTTATAAACAATTGCCCTGTTAAAATCAAAACTTTGTGGAACAATTCATGATGACCTCACCCAAAATTCTTGCTGTTATTCCCGCCCATATGGCCTCGGTTCGTTTTCCGGGCAAAATTCTGTTCCCGTTTTTTGACCACCCGATGATCGAGCATGTGCGGCGGCGGGCGAAGCTGTCGTCACGGATCAGCGATGTTATTGTCGCGACTTGTGATGAGGATATTGCCGCCACCGTCACGGGCTATGGCGGCGAAGTGGTGATGACCGGTGACCATCACCGCAACGGCACGACACGAATTGCCGAAGCGGTCGAACACCATGACTGCAGCCATGTGATTTTGCTGCAAGGGGATGAGCCTTTGCTGAACCCGTCTTATATTGATGATATGGCGGCGGCGATTGCCGCAAACCCTGATGGCGACGCCTGGAACGGCACGGGGCCACTCGAAACCCCTGAAGATGCCGATCGTCATTCCTTTGTCAAATGCGCAACCGCCCCTGATGGCCGCATTATGTACTGTTTCCGGCGAGGGCCATCTTACGCGGAGTTTCCGCAGCAGCAGGAGTATATCCGCAAAATCCTCGGCATCATCGCCTTCCGGAGAGATTTCCTGCAAGAGCTGGTGAAACTTCCGCCAGCCCGAACCGAACAATACGAATCCATCGAACAGATGCGTATTATCGAAAACGGCTTTACCATGCATTCAGTGCCGTTTGGCGAAAGCCTGCCCTCCGTCAATGAACCGGAAGAAGCGGATATTGTCATTGACTACATCAAGCAGAACCCGCAACAGCAGGCTCTTTTGAAACAGACCATGGGTGTCTCCATTTAATGGCGCCACGGCAAGTTCATCACCTGTTTGAAGACGCGTTCCGCTACAGCATCGCGCTGGCCCGCCGATTGACCCGGCGCGAGCATCGCGCCAACCCTTTTGTCAATATCCTCAACATGACGGTCAAATCACGCGACCAGTTCCCCGACCTCACAGGGGGGGCCGGGGCAGGCTGGCGGCTGATGAACAGTATCGCCGGGGCGGGCATGACCATGCTGCGCGCCATCCGCTATTGGCCTTGGGGCATTCGCTTCCGGCCTCGGCAATTGCCGCCCGCGCAAGGGGATGACCGTGTTGATGTGGTGGTGGTCTCCCATCTCACCGCCAATGGCCATCTGCGCGAGACCGACGATTTTTACTTCGGGACGCTGGCGCAGGAACTGGATGCCGCCGGGCATAAAACCCACACCCTGTTGATCAACCATTGCCGTGCTAGGGCGAAGGATGCCCGGGCATCAAAACGTCGTGACACCACCATCCTGCCGGCGTTTCTGTCGCCGGTTGCGGAGTTTAAACTTTTGCTGCGCGCCGCAATCGCGGCATTGACGTTGCCTCGCCCCGAATCTCATCCTGAATCTCACCCTGAGCCAGAAGATGAGGCCAAGCTTAAGGAACATGTCTTTCGGCGCCATGCCCGCCTTGCGCAAATCAGCAGTCGCGCCCTGGGGGATCTCCGTATCGGGAGCATGGTGAGTGACGCCATCAGCCAGATGTCGCCGCGGGTGGTGCTGCATACTTTTGAAGGCCACGGATGGGAGCGGGTGATGACCGCCCATGCCCATCAGATGTCGCCGCCGTGCCATGTGGCGGGGTATCAGCATGCGGTGCTTTTCCCCGGGCAAAAGTCACTTCTTCACCGCCACGGCAATGGCGCGGACCCTGACCATATTTTTACCGCCGGTCGCATCACCCGTGATCAGCTGTTGCGCGAAAGCGCCTTTGATGACATCACGGTGCTGGGCAGCGTCAAGGCGACGGCGAAAACACCCGCCGTTTCATTTGCCGCATCAGGGGCATGCCTGATCGCCCCTGAAGGCACCATCAGCGAAGTCATGATCATGGCGCGGCTGGCCATTGGCGCCGCCATCGCCGGGCCTGAGCAGAAGTTTATCCTGCGCCTTCACCCGGTCTTGAGCCGCGCCGAGGTTGAGCGCAAGCTTGCTGAACTGGCGCCCTTTCCAGCAAATTTTTCGATCTCTTCTGCGCCGCTTGATGCGGATTTTGCCCGCTCATCATGGTTGTGCTATCGCGGCTCCACGATGGCGTTTCAAGGGGTGCTGGCGGGGTTACGTCCGATTTACCTGGACCCTGATGACATGGTCCAGCATAACGACCCCATGCCCGCGGATGTCGATTTTCGGCGTGTCGCCCAAACCCCCGAAGAGCTGCTGGCGATCATCGCGGCCGACCAATCCGCCCCCCACAAGGGGCAAGCGGAACTTACCTCGGCGCTTGAATTTGCCCATGATTACGTCATGCCGCTGGCGCCGGATGTGCTGACCCAACATGTGAAGACCTGCCTGTCATGACCGCCATTACCGCTGATCAGATCGCCGTCATCTGCCCCACCAAGGACCAGCCGAAGAAAGTCGAGCGCTTGCTGGACTGCCTTGTTGCGTCCGATCTTGAACCCGCGCAGGTGCTGATCGCTGATGGTGGCCACAACCTCAAACCTGTCACCGCGCCTTATGAAAACCTCCTTAACCTGCGCTGTCTTTATTGCCCTGATCCCGGGCAAATCCTTCAGCGCAATTACGCCCATCGCCATCTTGACCCTGGCATCAAGCTGGTGATGCATCTTGATGATGACATCACCTTTCCCCCGGGCACATTGGGGAAGATGCTGGATTACTGGAACGCCAACGCCGCCACCGGGGACAAGCCGCTGGCGGGGGCATCCTTTAACCTTATGGATGTCGCGGCGGTCCGCAATTCCATTTTTCGCAAGATGATGTTCCTGTCGACTGAACCGCGCGGCCATGTTTCAAAAGCGGGCTACGCCGCGCCCTTCTGCCCGGCAACAACAACCCATGACGTGGAATGGCTGTTGGGCGGCGCCACCGTCTGGCGACGTGATATTATCGACAGCCACCGCCACCCCATGTCATTCCCGACACGCTGGGCGGTATGTGAAGATTTGATGTTCTCCTACCCGCTACGGACCAGCCATCGCATGGCGGTTGTTCATGATGCCGAGATGTTCCACAACGACACTTACCGTCAGATGAGCTTCAGGCAAGGCATGTTCTATGGCGTCAGCAGCGTCATCATGCGGTACCATTTCACCCGCCAGCACAGCGCCCTCAGCAGTCTGGCGTTCATCTGGATGACCCTTGGGGTGCTGGCGGGGCAATTGGCCCGCGGGCTGATGGGTTCACGCCGTCACCTCGGGCTGTTTACCGGCGGCATGGAAGGGTTGTTGCGCGCCGTGGGCAATCGACTTTCAAATGGCGACAGCACGCCGCTTGCCAAAAGCCTCGCGCGCCGAAAACGATAAGCTCAATTCACGATACGCTCCATTCACGTTAAGCTCCATTCACGATACGCTCAATTTACAAGGGCGTCCTTCTGTTTCATCACATTACCTCAAGGTCATGTATCCCGTCGCCAAGCTATGGTATAAATAACCCAATGGCATTCCTGATTTACGATTACTCGAATACCCATATTTTCCATCGCAAGGCTTTGCTGAATGCGATCGAGAAGGTGAATTCAAAAGCCCGATCCCCCCGCAAGCTGACGGTGATTGTCAGCACCCGAAACATGGTCAAGGCCCTGCCCGCGGTAATGCTGGGGCGGATCAAGCCGGTCTTGAATATTGTCGGGTTCGGGCGATTGTATTCTGATTACGGTGCTGTTGGCCGTGCCATTTTCAACATCATTATCCGTCTTTATGCCTGGCGGTCCTGCGCCGGGTTCATCGTTGAACATGACGTTGATAAAGACTGCCTTGAACGGCTCGGGGTAGGGCCGGTGTTCACCACCCATGGCAGTGGTCTTGATGTTGACGGATTTACCCGCCGTCGCCCCGAAAGGGGTGATCGCCTGAAGGTCGGGTACCTGAGCCGCTTTGATGACAGCAAGGGCAGTCATCAAGTGTTGAAAGCCGCCCGCAACTGGCCGCGGGATCGTCAGCTGATTGTTGCGGGGTGGGACATCAAGGGAGATCGCTACAGCCGGGCGTTTTCACGCCTCGCGGATGACGGCGGCATCACTTTCCTCGGCAAGCTTTCGTCCCGCCAGGAGGTGAGCGCATTTTTCAATTCCATTGATGTGTTTTTATCCCCGTCGGCGCGCGAGGGGGGCAATATTTCCCTGCAGGAAGCGATCTGGCATGGCGTTCCGTTCATCACCACCGATGCGCCGGGCTGCCAGGTGCTGGCGGAACGGTTTAATTGCCCGGCCGTGACGATGGATGATTTCGCAAATGCAATATTGGCCGATGACCTCGGCGCCTTAACCCCTGACACGTCATCCTGGCCTGAGCTGCTTAACCCGTTCATGACAACGTCGGTGGAAGACGAGCTGACCGAAATCCTGACCGAAATTGATCGGCAAAACACCCCCTAAAGACTGGAGCAAAGATGCCCGCCATCAACGGGGATGACTGTTCCTGTCATATAGGCGCTCATGCCTGACGCCAGCAGCAGCAAGGCGCCATTCAAATCATCCCGGGTGCCGCATCGCCGCATGGGAATTCGCTTGATCAGCGCCTGGCCAGCATCTGTTTCCAGAAAATCTTCATTAATTTCCGTCGCGAAATACCCCGGCGCGATGGCGTTTACCCTGATCTGGTGCCGCGCCAGTTCAAGGGCCTGAATTTTTGTCAGGTGAGCGACCGCGGCTTTACTGGCGGCATAGGCCGCCGCCCCCCCAACCGCCCGCAGGCCTGTTATTGACGAAATGTGGATAACATTGCCGCCTTGCCCGTTGGCCACCCAGCGGCGGCATAAATCCTGGGTGACATCCATCACCGCCATCTGGTTGGTGGCGAAAACCGCCTGGGTCTTTTCGCGGTCAGCCTGAAGAAACCCCGCAGGGTCCGCGATACCGGCATTGTTGATCAGGATATCGGGCAATTGCCCGGCGGAGTGAAGATAGGCGTCAAGACCCGCGGCAATGGAATCCGGGGCGGTGACATCCATCTCAATGACATGGGCGGGGCCGTCAAGGGTTGCGGCGACTTCCGCCAGCTTGTCGGCACGCCGTGCCGCCAGCCCCACCGTCGCCCCCGCCGATGACAACACCTTGGCAAAATGCGCCCCCAAGCCTGACGACGCGCCGGTGATGAAGGCGTGTTGTCCCGTCAGGTCAATGCCGGGGGCCGCCATGGCTAGACCCCCGCCGGATTGTCGATATCGCCGCCCATTTCCGCAATATCCTGATACCGATCACCAATACGGTGATGCGGATGCCCGCCAACAGAACCGCCAAGGGCAACGATCAGCTCATCTTCAGCTGGCGCATCGGCAATTGATGTGTGAATGGTCTGGTAATGGGACCGGCGGCCGCCGTCATCCTTGTCCATCAAGGGAATGATGATCGGGCAATTGGCCGCCCCGCGAAGGTTCGAGAAACTGAGATAGGATTTCGCCTTCACCGCGTCGCGGAACTGATTGCCAAACCAGAGCGAATGGGTGATGGCCTGGGCATGCTCAAGCTCACCCCCCATGCCGACGATTGACGCCTTGCCGTACCCTTCGATTTTATCGCCGGTGACATCCAGCACCATCTTTGTTAACAGCTTGCCGAGCGGCGGGCCGATATCACGAATTTCAGGGCGCAGGTTTTCAACCCACCCGCGACCAAACCAGGGGTTTTTGATGATGGCGATCGCCGCCACCAGAAGAGTCGGTTCATCAACCGTTTTGCCCCCTTCTTCATAGGTTGTCTGGGTGTGCAATACCGTGCGGCGAAAGACTAGTGACATGGCAGATGACCTTTAAGTGAAACTGCGTTCATCCTGCCTGATTTTCCCCCCTGCTTCAACACCCGACCTGCACCTTTCCCTGCTCTGTTTTGGGGCTTGTTTCAACTGGCGGGGCAAGATTGCATGTTCATGGAAACTTGGTTAAAGGGAGATTGTTCATATGATTCTCTTTGGCGGTGACATGGGAGAAGAGGACATCCGCCAGATCGTCCCCCTCAAGCCGGGCTCGACCCTGACCGGTGATGATATCCGAAACTATTGCCGAGCAGTGATGGCTAAATTTATGGTGCTGCGGGTCGTCACGCTGATGGAGAAATTGCCTCGCACCTCGACGGGCAAACCCGAAAAGGGCAAACGGGCCGCGCTTCCGCTTGATTGATTTTTTATCTTGATTATCGGGAATATGATCAAATATATTGATTAAATTACCGCACAGGATTGGCCATGCCCGCCCCAACATACAAGCATCTTGAAGCTTATGTGATGCTCGCCCCGCTAAAGACAATCCGCCGCGCCGCTGAAAAGCTCAACACCACTCAACCCAACATCTCAACCCGCATCGCCGGGCTGGAAACCTTGATCGGCAAA
>JAGWAQ010000088.1 GCA_021296375.1 Alphaproteobacteria bacterium | reverse complement strand
ATGGTTTTTTTATGAATAATACTAAAATAACATCATCATCCTAACGTCCCTTGACCGGGGGCGGGGCGAAGGGGGGGGGGGCGCTGTTCCGGGCCTTCCTGTTGAGGGTGATGAACGAGCAGGTGTTTGCCTATGTGTCGGTGGTGGTGGCGCTTTGCCTTGGCGGGGCGACCTATGCGCTGTTGTCGAGTGAGGCCTATCTGCAAAACGGCAGTGATCTGGCGGGGGTCCTGCTGGCGATTGATCTGATTGCCCTGATGATCTTGCTGGTGTTTGTGGGGCGGCAGATCATTCAGTTGATCAGCGAACGCAAACGTCGCCTGGCGGGCTATCAATTGCATTGGCGGCTCGTGACCTTGTTTGGGCTGATCACGGTTTTCCCGGCGATTATTGTCGTGGCGTTTTCGGTCTTTGTGCTGGATTTCTCGCTCCGCGGCTGGTTTGATGATCGCATCTCAACGGCGGTTAACGAAAGCGTCACCGTCGCCGAATCCTACCTTGAAGAGCATGTTCAGTCGGTGCGCGGTCAGGTGCTGGCCATGGCCAATGACATTAACCGCGAAGCGTCCCAATTGTCGGGCAATCGTCGGCAGTTTGACGCTTTTCTGACCAATCAGGCCGGGGTGCGCAACCTGTCGGAAGCGCTGGTGATCAATTCCAACGGCCGGGTCAATGCCAATTCCCGTTATGCCTATGCCGTGACGTTCAGCAGTCTTGGGGATGATTTCTTCGCCACCGCGCGTGACGGGGATGTTGCCATCACCAGCACGGAAATCACCAACCGTATTCGCGCCGGGGTGCGGCTCAACCAGTTTGTTGACGGCTATTTGCTGGTGGGGCGTTTTATCGACCCCAATGTGTCGGGCGCCGTGGCACGGACGGAACTTGCGGTGTCGGAATACCAATCGCTGGATATCCGTCAGCTTGACCTGAAAGTCAGCTTTGCCTTGCTGTTCGGCATGGTCGCCTTGCTGCTGCTTCTGGGCGCGATGTGGGTGGGGCTGAACTTTGCCAATGCCATTGTTGTGCCGCTTGGTTCGGTTATTCAGGTGGCTGATCAGGTGCGGTCGGGCAACCTGGAAAGCCGGGTCAATGCCAGCGCGTCGAATGATGAAATCGCGCAACTCGGGCATTCCTTTAACAACATGCTCGATGAAATGAGCAAAAACCGCAGTGAGCTGGTGGAAGCCAACCGGCAACTCGACAAACGCCGCGAGTTTACCGAAGCTGTGCTGGCGGGGGTATCGTCAGGGGTGATCGGGATTGATGAAGCCCAGACCATCACCTTGCCCAACCTGTCGGCATTGTCGATGCTGGGGCTGAACCGTCAGCAGGTACTGGGGCAGAAGCTCGCGGATGTCGTGCCGGAATTCAGGGATTTGCTCGAAAACGCCGATAAACCCGGCCGCCGCAATCGCGAACAGAATATCGAAATTATCCGTGACGGCCAGACCATCAACCTGCTGGCACGGATCACCACCGAAACCGTCGCCAAACGTGTGGTCGGTTATGTCGTGACGTTTGAGGATGTGTCGGATTTGCTGGATGCCCAGCGCAAGGCGGCGTGGTCAGATATCGCCCGTCGCATCGCCCATGAGATCAAGAACCCCCTGACGCCGATCCAGCTGGCGGCGGAGCGGCTCGGGGCGAAATATGTGCCTGAAGACGAAAAGGACAAGAAAGCCTTTTCATCCTATGTCAGCACCATCATTCGCCAGGTTGATGACATTGGCCGACTGGTCAATGAGTTTTCATCATTTGCACGCATGCCCGCGCCGGTGATGGAAAGCCACAATGTTGTTCAGATCATCAATGCGCAATTGTCGCTGTTCCGTGGCGGCAACAGCCAGGCGGAATTTATCTCCGGCAGTTTTCCCGATGACGAGGTGATGATGCTTTGTGATGATGGCTTGATCCGTCAGGCCATCACCAATCTTTTGCAAAATGCTGTTGATGCCATGGTGGAAAGCGATGTGGCCAGCCCCCGGGTGCGGCTGGATGTTAAGGCGGATGATCGTCATGTCCGAATTATCGTCAGCGATAATGGGCCGGGCCTGCCGCTTGACCAGATCGCCACCCTGACCGAACCTTATGTCACCAACCGCGAAAAAGGCACGGGGCTTGGGCTGGCGATTGTGCAGAAGATTATCGAGGACCATTCCGGTGAACTTGTTCTTGAAAATACTGATGATGCCGATAGTCTGGGCGGTGCGCGCGTTTCTCTTATTTTCCCGCGACAGACCTCATAACCTCAAATCAGATGGAAAGTAAGACCGCATGAAACCGGAAATTTTGATTGTTGACGACGAACATGACATTCGCTCCATGATCAGCGATCTGCTGGAGGACGAGGGCTATTCCTGCCGCACGGCCGCCAATGCCGAAGAGGCGCGAAAGAACCTTCAGGAGCATCCGCCGGCGTTGGTCATCCTTGATATCTGGATGGATAAATCCGACATGGACGGGCTTGAGCTGCAAAAATGGATTCGCAAGCTTTCCCCCCGGGTTCCGGCGATCATGATCTCTGGCCACGGCAATATCGAAACCGCGGTTCAGGCGATGAAAGACGGGGCCTATGACTTTGTCGAAAAACCCTTTAAGTCCGACCGTCTGTTGCTGCTGATCGAGCGTGCCCTGCAAATGGCGGCGATCGAAGCGTAAAACGAAGACCTGCGCAAGAAATCCGCCACCGGCATGGAAATCGTCGGGCAATCCGCGATTGTATCAACCCTGCGTCAGCAGGTCACCAAGATCGCCAATTCCAACAGCCGGGTCATGATCACCGGTCCCGCCGGCTCTGGCAAGGAACTGGTGGCACGCAATATCCACGCCAATTCGCCGCGCAAGAACCGCCGCTTTGTGCTGGCCAATTGCGCCATGCTCTCCCCTGACCAATTGTCGGCGGAGTTGTTTGGCACTGAAGGGGATGATGGCCGCAATCGCATTGTTGGCTTGTTTGAACAAGCGCATGGCGGCACACTTTATTTTGATGAAATCGGCGATTTGCCGCTCGAAACCCAGGGCAAGCTTGTCCGTGCCGTGCAGGACCAGCGGTTCCGCCGTGTGGGCGGGACAGCGGAAGTGACGGTGGATGTGCGGGTCATCAGCGCATCATCCCTGAACCTTGAAGCGGAAATCGAAAACGGCAACCTGCGGGAAGATTTGTTCTATCGGCTGAGTGTGGTGCCGATCAACCTGCCGCCACTGGCTGAACATAAAAATGACATTCCAAGCCTGGTGAAGCATTTCCTTGATCATTCCAATTCCGGCCAGGGCAGCAAGCTGATGTTTACGGATTCCGCCATGGCCCTGATGCAGATTTACGATTGGCCCGGCAATATCACGCAATTGCGCAATGTCGTCGATTGGCTGCTGATTATGGTCGATAAAGATGTCGTTGATGATGATGATCTGCCGCCGGAAATCACCGGCCGTTCCCCTGATAAATCCTCCGCGGGATTTGACACGGTGGTGGGTCTGCCGTTAAAAGCGGCGCGGGAACATTTTGAAACCCAATATCTTTTGTCGCAACTGTCGCGGTTTAATGGCAATATCTCCAAAACAGCCGGTTTTATTGGCATGGAACGGTCCGCGTTGCATCGGAAGTTGAAAAGTCTCGATATCAATCCTGATTACGGCAACAGTCCGGAGGATGACCAATGAACATTATCATTTGCGGGACAGGTCAGGTCGGCACCAGTATCGCCGGGCATCTGGCGATGGATAATGATGTCACGATTATTGACTCCAACGCCGAACGCGTCCAGAAGGCGGCGGATACGTTTAACCTGCGCGGGGTGATTGGCGTTTCCTCGCATCCTGATATTCTGGAGCAGGCCGGGGCGAAAGACGCGGACATGATCATCGCCGTGACGGATTCCGATGAAGTCAATATGGTGTCTTGCCAGGTCGCCCATACGATTTTCAACACGCCGCTGAAAATTGCCCGTATTCGCGCGCGATCTTACCTGAACCCCAGCGTGGGGGAGCTTTATAGCCCCGACAACCTGCCGATTGACCACATTATCTCGCCGGAAACCGAAGTCGCCCAGGCCGTCAGCCGCCGCTTGAAAGTCCCCGGCGCGTTTGATGTCTCGAACATGGGGGAAGGGCGGGTTCGCATTGTCGGCGTCCGCTGTGATAAATCATGCCCTATACTCGGCTCCCCTATCCGTTACCTGACGGATCTGTTTGAAGACCTGACCATCACCATCGTCGCGATTATTCGCGGCAATGACATCATCGTGGCCCGTGATGGCACGCTCAAGATGATGGAAGGCGATCAGGTCTATTTTGTCTGTGACGAAACCCATATGGCACGAGCCATGGCGTCCTTCGGGCATGAAGAACCGGAAAGCCGCAATGTGCTGATCTCAGGCGGCGGCACCATTGGCCAGATGGTGGTGAAGGATATTTTGAATGAAATCGACAATTCCCGCGTCACCGTGATCGAATACGACAAGGATCAGGCGCATCAGGCGGCGGAGGCCCTGACAGCCCAAACCACCGTTATTCATGGCGATGCGCTGGAACCTGAAATCCTCAACGAAGGCGAAGTTAACAAGGCGGATACCTATGTCGCGCTCACCAATGATGATGAGGTCAATGTCCTGTCGTCCCTGCTGGCGCGGCGTTTTGGCGCCACCCATACCGTGTCGCTGGTGAATATGGCAAGCTTTGTGCCGCTGATTTCAACCCTTGGGGTGGATAGCGTCATCAACCCCCCCGCGATCACCGTATCGTCGATCCTGCGTCATGTGCGGCGTGGACGGGTGCGGGATATTCACACCATTATCGAAGATCGCGGTGAATTCATGGAAGTCGTGGCCTTGTCGTCCTCGCCTTTGGTGGGGCGTCCCCTGCGGTCGACCAACCTGCCGAAAAACGCCGCGATTGGCGCGATTATCCGCCAGGATGAGGTGATTGCCCCGCGCGGCGACACGGTGATTGAACCGAATGATCATGTCATTTTGTTTGCCGCCCGCTCGGCGATCAGTGAAGTTGAAAAAATGCTGTCGGTTCGGCCGGATTTCTTCTAGATGATATCTTTTTGGCCCCGGCCTTGTGGTGAAGATATATTATTGAATTAAAATAATATTTTTGAAATGAAGAGGGTGCGCATGTCTCGCGTTTCTTATGTAAATGGCCGCTATCTGCCCCATGATCAGGCGGAAATTCATATCGATGACCGTGGCTACCAGTTTGGTGACGGTATTTATGAAGTGGTGACGGTGATTAATGGCAAGCTTGCTGATCTCGAATGGCACCTTGACCGGTTGAATTATTCGCTCACCGAAATGGGGATTCCCATGCCGATGAGCCGGGCGGCGCTGAAAATCGTCATCCGCAATATGATCCGCATGAACAGGATCACCTATGGGCTGGTGTATTTCCAGATCACCCGCGGGGTGATGCGGCGTGACCATGCCTATAACGCGCTCATGACCCCGCAACTGGTGATGACGGCGAAATCCATGCCAAAAGTTCGGCATCAGGAGATGGCGGCGGTCAAGGTCATCACGGTGCCTGATCAGCGCTGGCAACGCCGGGACATCAAAACCCTGCAACTTCTGCCAAATTGCATGGCCAAGACCAAAGCCGTGGAAGCCGGCGCCTATGAAGCCTGGATGGTGGATGGCGACGGGTTCGTGACGGAAGGATCAAGCTCCAACGCCTGGATCGTAACAGCAGAGGGTGAGCTGATCACCCGCCCCGCGACGTTTGATATTCTGTCGGGCATCACCCGCAAAGCTGTGATCGCAATGGCAGAGCAACGTAATCTTAAGATTGTCGAACGCCCCTTTACCCCGGCGGAAGCGCTTGAGGCCACGGAAGCTTTCGTGACATCGGCCACGTCCCTGGTGACGCCGGTGGGTGAGCTTGACGGCACCAGGATCGGTGATGGTGACAGTGGCCCCGTGGCGAATGCCCTGCGGCTTGCTTATTATGAATTTATCAATCGTCAGGCGGCGGAATAGCAAGGGCCGTCCCGTCCGCCTGAAAAGGAATAATTTACAATTTCTTAAATTCCTATAAGATGGAATTAATCAATTGGGGGATTGTGCTATTTCTAACGATAAAAACCATAACCTGCAGGAAATCTTCCTCAACTCAGTTCGCAAGGACCATGTCGCGGTCACCGTATTTCTGGTCAATGGGGTTAAACTGCAAGGCATCATCACCTGGTTTGATAACTTTTCCCTGCTGTTGAAGCGGGATCAGCATATTCAACTGGTGTATAAACACGCGATTTCAACAATTATGCCAACGACGCCCATCAATCTTGAGGATGAAGAGTAATCTCATCCTGTTGTTATGGTGACGAGCTGTTGTCGTCGTGTTTGGCGGATTGCCACCATTGCTCCATGGTGTCGAGGTCGGTGTCATCGAGCGTTGTCTGTTGCGCCGCCGCCGTTGCCTCGAGGTATTGAAATCTTCGGGTGAATTTGCGGTTGGTCTGGGCCAGGGCTTCGTCAGGGTCGATGTTGGATTTGCGCGCCAGGTTAATGCCCGCGAACAACAGATCACCGATCTCGCCTTGCAGATGCTCGGGGTTAATGGTGTCTGCCGTCAATTCGGCATTTACCTCATCCAGTTCTTCCAGCACTTTATCCATCACCGGTTTCGGGTCGGTCCAGTCAAACAACAAACGGGCGGCACGTTTCTGCAATTTCACGGCGCGCGTCATTGGGGGCAGGGTGGTGGCGACGTCATCCAGCACGCCGGTTTGTTTTTTCGCCGCCCGTTCCCGGGCTTTCATGTCTTCCCAGGCCTGCCGCTGCTCATCCGCTGAACGTTCCGCGGCGTCACCAAAAATATGGGGGTGACGGCGGATCATTTTGGCGGTGATGCTTTGGGCAATATCCGCAAAGGCAAAATTTCCGGCTTCTTCGGCGATTCTGGCCTGAAACACGACCTGCACCAGCAAATCCCCCAATTCATCACGGATG
>JAGWAQ010000087.1 GCA_021296375.1 Alphaproteobacteria bacterium | reverse complement strand
CGGCGATGCGCTCTCCGTTAGGCTTTGTTGAGACAACAAACCAGTTCATTACGCGGCCTCGTTATCAGAGGTAAAGGGCGTATTTTTGATATAAAACGCATCAGGAAAGAGAATCTTGTCGTGGTCCATCACGTCAGCGATTTCATCAAAACAAGCTTGCGGGGATCGCGCGTCGCAGATGATCACCACCTCACCCGAATGGCCCTCGAGCGAAGAGACCACCGGCACCGGGCCGATGCTGCCTTTATTGGTGTCGGTGCTGACAAGGGCGGTGATGGTGATGGCGCTGTCAAACGAGGCCATGATCGCCAATTCGGCAATATCAATATCCCCCACCAGGGTGACGCGCGTGACGCCTTTGGCCTCAAGGGCTGTGAACATGTCGCGATAATCCACCCGCAGGCGACGATAGAGGCTGAGCGAGCTGTCCAGATACCCCGCCACCAGTTTGGCTTTTTCAGCAAATCCTGTCGGGGTCAGGTAATAGGCGTAACGGCGGGCGGGGATTTGCGTCATCTTGACAAAGCCCCGCTTGACCGCCCGTTTCATCAGAATATTGACCAGCCCGGCGGCAATACCCAACCGCTTGGCAAGCCCGGTCTGGCTCACCTCCTGGTCTTGTTCAAGGGCTGCGATCAGGTCGAGTTCAGCCTTGCTGCGCTTATCCATCTGGTCCATTGGTTTTCCCATGCGTGGGGGCACTATACCATCATTCACGGCGTGAACGCAAATTATATTCATGCCGTGAACGCCAACCTTGCCGAACCTGTTTCAGGAAAAATTTGCGCCATGGCGGCGGGGGTTCTATAAGGTGGGCAGTTGAATTGCTTCAGTTGTCCGATCAAAGAGGATTGTTATGGCCACCACCCCCGAAAACGCATCCGCTTCATCCATGGGGGATTGGGCGTTGGCTGATCTTGTGCGGAAATTTTTCACGGACATGAAGGCCGCATTGGCGGAGAAATCAGGATGGGGCCGTGCCGCTCACGTGTTCTGGCTGTTGGGGCCGTTTATTTTGCTGATCGAACGCAGCCCGGCGGATCTCTGGCTCAGCCTGCTGGCGTTGGTCTTTCTCGGGCGCAGCGTGGCGCGCAAGGATTTTTCCTGGCTCAAGGTTTTTTGGGTGCGGGCTGTGCTGGTGTTCTGGGCCGTAACCCTGGTGTCGGCCCTGGCATCGGCGGACCCTTCCTATGCCCTGGGAGAGGCGCTGATCTGGATCCGCTTCCCGTTATTTGCCATGGCAACAGTGTTCTGGCTGGCGCAAGACAAACGTCTGCTTTACGCCATGTTGATTTCAACCGGATTGGGGATGGTGGCGATGTGCGGGATCCTGACCGCCGAGCTGATCATCGTCGGTCAGCAGCATGGCCGCCTGAGCTGGCCTTACGGTGATCTGGTGCCGGGCAACTATCTCGCCAAAGTTGGCCTGCCGGCGTTTTCGATCATGGTGGCGCTGGCGGTATCGGTGCGAGGGCGTTTGGCGGCATTACTGGGGACAGTCGGCCTGGCCACGATGGTGCTCAGCATCATGACAGGGGAGCGGGTGAATTTCATCATCCGCGCTTGTGGCGGGATGCTGGCGGGGCTGGTGTGGCGACCGAAACTGGGACGCTATATTATTCTGGTGCTGATCGAAGTGGCGGCGGTGGTGCTGTTGTTCAAATCCAAACCAGATGTCGCGGAACGGTTTATCGGCACGTTTATCGAACATTTGCCAACGGGAAGCCACAGCCCTTATTACAACACCATGAAGC
This sequence comes from Alphaproteobacteria bacterium, assembly GCA_021296375.1. GTDB lineage: Bacteria > Pseudomonadota > Alphaproteobacteria > Puniceispirillales > UBA1172 > JAGWAQ01. The sequence continues at coordinate 5,297 of JAGWAQ010000087.1, read as the reverse complement.
CCGGGTTCCTGGCGTTTGACTCAGCCCCTGTTCTGGGCATTGGAACAGGCAATTTCCGCAACATGTGCGCTGATCTGGTGGCGGGCCAGCCGTTGCTGGAATGCCATCCGCATCCCCATAATTTCTATATCCAGCTTCTCGGTGAAAATGGCATCATTGGCCTGATCGCGGGAACGGTGATGATGTGGTCCATCATTGCCACCTGCTTTATCGCCGGACGTCGCAACAAGGCTAATGTTGTGGCCGCCACGGCTTTTGTTGTTCCGCTGGGGTTGTTCTGGCCAATCGCCTCAACGGCAGATTTCTTTGGGCAATGGAACAATATTTTCATGTGGTCAGCGCTCGCCCTGGCGCTGGCGGCCACCACGCTTAAATCTGATAGAAATTAAATATTAACAGCTTGTTAATTAATCTCGACTTCGACGCTGGATACGCCCTCGGGGGGTTCGATCAACTGCGTTGAGTATTGCCGCGTCTGCCCTGAGGGGATGTCGGCGCGGCCGGGCGCAAGTGGCCAGGCCATCAGGATCGCGCCCTCTCCTGAGACAAGATGAAGCTTGATCGTCGCCGGACGGCCCGCTTCGCCGCCGCTATTGGTGATGGTGATGGAAATATTCATCACCTGCCCCAGTTCCGTTGAGCTGAGGGTGAAGCGGCGATCAGCAACCGTGAAACGGGCGGGGCCAGATGCGACAGGTTCAGTTGCGACGGGTTCAGTTGCGACGGGCCCGGATGAAGCAGGTTCAGTTGCGACAGGCCCGGATGACGCAGGTTCAGGAGGTGGCGTTTTGACGTCTGCCGCTTTCGTGGCATCGCCCGGGCTTTCGGTGATGGGCAGCTGCACCATAGTGGCCGTCATCGGGGTTCGGTCGACGGGGGGGGTCAGCACGATGCCTGTGCCGATAATCACCGCGCCTCCCAACAGCCCAAGGCCAAGAACACGCCCCAAACGGCGTTTTGGTGCGGCCGGGGGGTCGATGCTCCCCGCCTCTTTCATTTCAAGCGCCCGCAGTTTGCGTTCCGCAGCGCTCATCTCGGTCAGCTTGTCGTCGGATAGCGTGTCTTCGGTCGAGCTTTGGGGCGGCGCAGATAACGCCAGCTCCGGCAGTTGCGTGGCAAAGCTGGTGCCGCAGGAATGACACGCGATATCAACAGAAGTGATGCCCTGGGCAAGCAACTCCAGCGGCACCTCATAAACGCAGGTGGCCTGGCAACTGGGGCAATGGGCGCCCGCTAAAGGAGCTTCGGGGGGTGATGTGTCGGTCATGGCTGAGGTCAAACTGTATGAGATGACAATAATTCTTCTAAAAAAGAGTGTAAATGGGGATTCGTTTGGTCTATTCTGTCATGATGTATTGGTGAAAGCTATCCTTTAGCACTATATGTTGTTCAATTGTTGAAGTTTTTTTGGAAATTTTCGACGGCTGTTCTGGCCGTTTTGGCCGGATTTTTTTTCATGGCGACGCAGGCTTCAGCGCGGGATTGCGTTCAAGTTCCGGCTCGTGTTTCGCTCAATTTTTCGTTTGAATGGCCGCTGGCGGCGCAGCAGAAACTGGCGCGCCAGCTGAAGATTGATTGCGCCGATAAAGCCGGGGCCAATGACGCTGAAGTTGTTGACGCTGACAGCATCGCGGCCTTGATCGAAGACACCCTGCGTTCAGATGGCATCGAAGTGCTTGATATCGAGCCGTTCAATATCCCCGGTGCCGATGATAATGGTATTCTTAATCTGGTGATTTACACCGCTCTCGATGATGTTGAGAACAAAACCGTGATCTTGCCCGTCATGGTGACGGGGCGGGGGATCGATGATTTTATCCGCCATGCCGCCCTTGAGGGCGCCGCCGAAGAGGGGGGAGAGCTGGTGTTGCGGTTTGCGGTGGATGCCAAAGCCGCATCAATGCTGAACGCCCGCCCGTCGGTGGAATGGCGCCGTGATGGCACGCTTATCCCTGATGAAACCCGCGCCCGCTATGCGCTCACCAATGATGATATCGGGCGTGTGATTTCTGCTGATCTGGTGATGCGCGGCCCTCGCGGGGAAGAGCTGGCGCGGCAACGTTATGATGCCCAGACAAAGGTGGTGGCGGTTGAACGCGCGCCTGCCGTCAAGGGGTTGCGTATCCTTGGCAACGCCGAGGAAGGCCAGCGCCTGACCGTGGGGTACCAGTTCAGTGACGCCAACAGCAACGACCGTGAGGACAAGAGCCGCATCACCTGGCGGCGTGATGGTCAGCCGCTGGCAGGCCAGACAGGCACCAGTTACCAATTGACTGCTGATGATGTCGGGGCTTCGATCAGTGTTGAGATCATCCCCCGCAGCAATGACGGGGTTGAAGGGGAGATGTCACGGGCGGTGCTGGCGGAGGTGATACGCCCCATGGCCATGGCGAAAGGCCAGCAGCGCTCCACCCTGACCTTGCCGTCGGAAGCGGTTTCAAGCGCCTTGTTGTCAACCCGGGGGGCGACGCCTTCGGCCAACCTGACCTTGCAAAAAGTGGTTGAGGAGGCGCAGCAAGCCGCGCCGCAACCGGACCAAACGCTCCCGCCAGTGACGACGCCAACATCAACCTCGGAACAAATCCCCGTCACCCCGCCGCAAAAACCAAGCCTCACGCCGAACCAGACAAAACAGCGTAAGGCCAAACAAACGGACATCAAACAAACGGAGCAGGCCGAAACGAGGCCACGGATCGCGACGCCGCATCCGCCGGTGCCGCCACCGCCACCCCCGAAACGGGTGATCAACGTGCCGGCGGTTCCCTTGACGGATCGTGAACGTGACGCGATCGCGGCATCCGCCAAATCGCTATGTTTTGAGCTTGAAGACATCAACCTTGAAAATTCCACGGTCCTCGATAACGCCACCAAAAAGGAACTTCTGGGAGGGTTTCTGGCGCAATGCACGACGCCTGAACTGGTGGGCAATGTGCTGTCGACGCTCAACAATTATTACATCGACGAAGGTTATGTCACCACCCGCGCTTATGTCGCGCCGCAGGACCTGAAGGATGGCTCGCTGGATATTGCGATTGTCGAGGGGCGGATCGAAAACATCGCCTTTTACGAAGATGCCAGCAAGGATCTGCATCGCATCAACACAGCCTTCCCCGTTGAAAGCGGCGATATCCTGAACATCAATGACCTCGAGCGTGGTCTTGACCAGATGAACGTGCCGATTTCCAACAAAGTCACCATGAATATGCTGCCGGGGACAAAAGCCGGGCATTCGGTGATCGAATTGTCCGAAGAGAAAATCTCGCCCGCTTATCGCGTCAAGATCGGGCTTGATAACCTCGGCTCCCAAGGCACGGGGGAAGACCGCCTAACCCTTGGTTTTGATGCCGATAACGTCTTCAATTACAACGACACCTGGTCGATCAGTCATATCGGCAGTCTCGACACCAACGCCCTCGCCTTGTCGGGCACCATCCCCCATGGCTACTGGACTTACGGGGTCAGCTATTCCTATTCCGATTACCTCAGCTACATTGACCCGATGACGCAATTGTTCGGGAAATCCGAAACCATGGAGCTGAAGGGCGACCGGCTGTTTTTCAAATCGAAAGGCAAGGAGCTGAGCTTCAAATCTTCGATCACCAAGAAAACCTCAAAACGCACTATTGGTGATGTGCGGCTGGCGTCGCAACGGATGGCCGTGGCGCGTCTTGGCCTTGGGTTCTCGCGTAAAACCGACGCCGTGTTCTCCGGCAATGTTTACCTGGCGCGGGGGCTGGAAATCCTTGGCGCCATGCGCGATCAGCGCAACCCGGCACCCGGCACGCCGGAAGCGCAGTTCTCCAAGGTTCAGTTTGACGCCAGTTATTACCAACCGATCTTCAACAGTATTTTCCTGCAATCCGCATTGGCAGGGCAGGTTGCGGATTCCGCGCTCTACGGGTCGGAACAGATCACCGCTGGCGGCAAAACATCGGTGCGGGGGTTTGCCCGCAACACCATTGGCGGCGACAGCGGTTTCTATGCCCAGAACGACATCCTCTTCCCCATGCCGCAGATGCTTGTTCGCGGGCCATTGCGGGACTATGTCGCGGCCATCAAGCCGTTTGCCGGGTTTGACTTCGCCTTCACCAGCGACCGCGCCACCTATAAAAACAACAGCATCATGGGGGTCGGCCTGGGGGCGAAATACGCCAAAGGTTCTTTCACCGCGGATCTAGGCCTGGGGGCGCCGCTTTGGCGTAACCGGGGTTCACGCAACAATAAAATTGAAAAATATGTTAAAATTCTGTACGAAGCATTGGAATTTTAATGATTAGGTTTCACTAATGTTAAGATTGGTTTCATTTTTATTGGGCTCAATTCTCGCCGTTCATGCAACGGCGGGTGGTGTTGCCCTCGCCAATGTTGCTGGTGTGGTTGAACACTCTGTGTCATCGCAGGTTTCGCAACCCGGCGGGGCGGGCACGGAAATCACGGTGACGGTCAACACCCCATCAGACCAGATCAGCCACAATACTTATGATTATTTCAATGTGCCGGATTATGGCGTCAAGCTCGACAATAGCGCGGCTGGCGCCCGCATGATCATCAATGAGGTGACGACATCCGGCCCGCAATACCGTTCCATGATCGAAGGCCCTTTGACGGTGGTGGGGTCGCGCGCCCATGTCGTGGTGGCCAACCCCAATGGCATGACGGTGAATGGCGGCAGTTTCGTTAATACATCAAGCATCCTGCTCAGCACCGGTGATATTCTTGCCGCGCAAAACGTCAATGTTCCGGTGTCAGGGTCGGATACGTTTTTGAACGACCCCTATTATGTCGTGAAAACAGAAACCGGCGATATTCTTGTCAATACTGAAGGGTTTTCCGGCGCCTTCCCGCGGCTTGACATGATCTCGAAATCCCTTGCCTTTACCGGCCCGAGTATCGAAACCGTCACCAGTGTCCTGAACGCCAATATCGGCACCACGACGACGATTTTGCGTGACGGCAATGACATCCCCCTGCCGACGATTGCCCAGGACCAGCCGATTTTCCATGAAGTCGTGGCGGGGGCCTGCTCGACGTCGGGCAGCACCACCGATTGCACCGGCACCACGGCGGCCAGTTATTCCGGCTCATCCTATGTGGTGGATATCACCGGGCTGACCTCCATCAACGCGGGCGCCATTAACATCACCATCAATGATACGGGCGCGGGCTTCCGCTTTGCCGGCGTCGACATGGGGGCGGAAGATGGCCAGATCACCATCACCACCTCCGGCGAAATCCTGATCGACGCCACCAACGGCGGGACGGTGACGGCGGAACGTGACCTGTCGATTGATTCCAAT